>NZ_BAAHAP010000007.1:0-94323 GCF_054777495.1 Echinicola sediminis
GTTGTTTTCTGTTCTTTTCCATTGATGAAAAGAACCAAAAATCTAGGCCATGGAGCCTTCTTCAAATTGAGTGAATTGGTTTTCGATTACAAACAGTTTATCTCAATTTGATTTTGTGCCATTTGCTGTAGGCTAAAAATGAGTGGATCTCGCTCGTCCACTTCGCGAGCTAACTCATTTTCCTAACGCCTCCATCAACTGTCCCAAAACCGAATGCTCCAAAGCCCTTCAGAAGGATTTCTTTTAAGTATTTGGTTCTCCTAATGATACGTGCAAAATCCCGGATAGTCAGAAAGAATTAATTCGTGTAAACTTGGCCGTGGCGGATTCGTAGACACCATCTTTATATTTTCATTTGGTGGCATAATTGGGGGTATTTATAAAAAAGTAAAAGCAATCTCTACTGCCCCTCCAGGTGGTCGATTTTTTGGCCTTTGGTACTCAGGTAGTTGCCCATACAGTCGGCCGTCATGCAGCTATGCACTGGAAGAATGCCCAAAATATCCCCTATGTGGATTTGCCTCAATAGCTTGTCCGAAGCTTTGATGATGCCATGTTCCTGGGAAATGCTTTTGACATAGGATGTATCAGCAGGGATTTTCCAGCCTTGCGGATCAAAAAGGACTACCTCACCAAAATTCCTGGCCCCATCAGCATTGAGCAGCACATCTTTGGCCAGATGCACACCGCCTCCATGGACCAGTATTTCATGCTTTTCTTTGCGGATATCCACCACTGGGACGGCCAGCACCACGGCGATATCCTCTTTGGAACAGCTGCCTACCCGGGCTTGGGTAAGGTCATAAAAGATGAAGTTTCCCGGCCCGATTTCATCAATCCCCTCAAAATCATCCATGATAGAACAGCTTGGAGTATCTCCCGACCGCGTGACCAGGTCGGGGAATTCGGAAATGTACTTGTCCTTGAGCATGTGAAGGGCCGCCTTGGTCTGCTCATGGATGGTTTTTATTCCTTCGAGATCAGCCTGGTAAGTATGTCCCGCATGGATATAAAAGCCCTTAAAGGTGAGTTTATCGCTGGATTGGGCCTTTCGCATGATGGCTTCTATCAAACCAAAATCACTGACCTCAACCCCTGCACGTCCATAGCCCGCATCAATTTCAATAAAGTAGCCCACTTCATGTTCCAAGCTTTCTGACAAAAGGGCCGTAACTTCAGCATTGACCAATTGCACGGACACTTGTTGTCTTCCCGCAAGTTGGTTCAGCCGCTTTATGGCCAGAGGATTGAAAGGAAAAGCAATGTGGATGTTTTTCCAGGACTGAGCAGCAAAGTACTCGGCCATTTTAATGGAGGAAACCGAGATTTTATCGATTCCGTAAGACCTGCACCATTCCCCTATCGCATGTGACTGATGGGTTTTGAAGTGGGGCACAAGTTTCAGTTGCTGCCTTTCTGCTTTCTCGGCCATTCTTGAAAGGTTTTGTCGGCAAATGGCCTCATTTAAAATTAGGGTAGGAGAATCGATGGATAGATAGCTCATAAGATGGGTCAGGGGATAAGTTCTACCATTGCCTGCTCCCGAACAGGGATGCCGACGGTATTTTCCAAAAAGCGGATGCTGCTTTCCAGTACATCCTCCCATTGCCCGGAGGTGATGCTGGAACCGATTACATGGTCGCCTGCTTCCGGAAAGGCCTCTTTTACTTTGAACTTTTCCGGAGTACCGACGGATTCAAACATTTCCATCATGGCGGGAACGGAAACCACATGGTCTTGGTGTTCTTCGTCTTTATAATAGTAAGCCAAAAACAAAGGCTGATCCACTTTCTTATAGGTGCTGGAGTCCATTTTGCTGTAAATCAACTTGGCCAGGCTCCTGTAAGCATTGATATGATAGGCTTCTGACCAGTATTTGGCTTTTTCACCTTCCCTGGGGTTTTCTACGACATGTTGTTCATTGGTGCCGAACTTATCAAAAAGCCAGCCCTGCCAAGGACTGAAAAAGGCTTCCAACTGATGGCCATAGTCCCTAAAACAAGGGGAGTAGAGTAAAACCGACTTGATGTCCGGTCTTTCGGAGGCCAGCAAGGTAGTCAAGGCCCCGCCCATGGAAGTGCCCACCACAATCACACTGTCGCCCAGACTCTTGCCGATCATAAAGGCTTCCCTGGCACCGTCTGCTAGCTTTTCTTCCGTCAAATATTCAAAGGCATTGTCCCTTTTGATCCCATGCTCAGGAAGTCGGGCCAGGTAAAGGTTGGCGCCAAAGTGCGCTGCCAATTTGTAGTGCACAGGAGAACCTTCCTTCTGGCTGGCACCAAAACCATGAATATATACTATGGAATAAGGGGTTTTGGTTTTGTTCAGGCTGTCTGCCCAGATGATCCGGGCCTGGTTGTCAGGCTTTAGACCTTTCACCGTGTCTTCTTTTTGTTGTATAAACCTTTCCAGCTGGCCCAGCTCTTTGGGAACTTCAGGGTAATTTCCATCCACAGAACTGTAGGATTCTTTAGGACCGAACATATAGGCCAAGGCAAGGATGACGGCGATGGATATTAAAAACGGAAGTAGTTTTTTGAACATGAGGATGTGGTCTGATATATAAGGCTAAAACTAAACGGATTTTTAGGATTATCCTATAGGAAATTTGGAAGCGTCCGGTATGGATTGAAAAGGGATGAGGGAGTCCACGAATCCGCCACGGGCGGACAAGTTTACTCGGATTTACCTGGCGCATGACAAGTTTCTACGAACTTTTTTGATTCTAAAATTGAAGCTTCCAATAATTCTTTTTCTTCAGAAGAGGGGGTATAATCAGATTTAAAAATAACATTGGCGTAAGGTTTAGTTTGTCTAATTGATTAGTTTTGTGTGTTTGAAAATTAAAACAATTTTGATGAAAACGTTTTTTTGTTCGGTGGCTTTACTGCTGATTTTTTCTAGCAGTTATGCGCAATCTTCAAGCAATGTACCTACCCAAGCCGTTTTTGTGGAAGTGGGAGGAGCTGGCCTGGTTTATTCCTTTAATTACGATACCCGTTTTGATAAAAATAGGATTGATTCCTGGGGATTGAGGGCAGGGATTGGAGGGTATGCCCTCTCTGACGAGTCCTTTCTGTCCATTCCGGTCCAGCTGACCAGGATCTTTGGTAAGCAGCAACACTTTTTTGAGATCGGAGCTGGGGCCACCTTGGTAAATTACAAGGATACCTATTTTGATTATTATTCGGGTAGCGCCACGGAGGAAAGTGATAAATCCTATCATTTTATCCTGGATATGGGGGAAACCCCTTCGGTGATAGGAACCATGAATTTTGGTTATAGAAGGATTCCGGAGGATGAGGGCTTCACTTGGCGGGTAAACTTAACTCCTGTATTTAACAGCGATGGCTTCTGGCCGCTTTTTGCGGGGCTGGGCTTTGGTTATGCTTTTTAACACTAATCTATAGTATATATGAGCAAGTTGATTATTCTTCATGTAATAGGCCTGTTTTTGATCCTCAATACAGGCATGGCCCAGGAGCGTATGTCCCCACGTTCCGAAAACATCTATGTGGAACTGGGCGGCCCGGGTTTGTTTTCATTCAATTATGACACGCGTTTCGTAGGGAGAACAGATGGTATAGGGGGAAGGGCCGGAATAGGTTATATGGGCATTGATGGTTCAAATGTCCTTTCCATTCCCCTTGGGCTCAATTACCTGCTGGGCAAAGATGATAAGTTTTTCGAGTTGGGGATCAATGCCACCTATTTCTCTGCCAGCGTGGATCTGGACTGGGGGGATGACGGCAGTGATTCTGCTTCCAGTGTGATCGGCTCCCTGATCTTTGGTTACCGCAAACAGCCCGCTGATGGAGGATTTTTGTTCAAAGCAGGACTTTCACCTTATTTTAACTCCAATTTCTTCTATCCTTTCGTGCCCTATATTTCCTTCGGTTATGCCTTTTGATCCTCTTGGTTTTTGGGTAGGGAGAAGTGATATGGTTTTGATGGGCGTTTGAAGAGGGGCTTCCTGATAAGGTGGCACAGTCTCTCAGGCTAAGAAATTAATTTGAAATGAAATTAAAATTAGTTTTTACACTATCGGTATTTATTGTTTTGGTGAATACGGGTTTTTCCCAACGGGTAATATTGGGGAAAATACTTGATGAAAGAACAGGTGAGCCCATCAATGAAGTGACCATAGAAGCTGATAAATCCGGAGTGAAAACCAGCTCCAACTTTAGGGGCTATTTTCAAATACAAATAGATTCGTCCAGCTCCTTGCTCTTCAAAAAAGCGGGTTATTATGATGCGAATCTTGAAATACCGGAAGAAGATAAGTTTCAATTGTACTTAAAGCCATTAGTACTTGATAATGCTGGGGATTATTTCAAAGGAGGAGGAGAAGCTTACAGTCGTTTTTTAGCAGAAAACCTAAGGTACCCTGTAGAGGCTAGGAGGAGAGGATTTCAAGGTTTGTTTTTTACATCTTTTGAAATTGATTCCCTTGGAGAATTGAGCAATATTGAGATTTTAAATGCCAAGGGTGATCTTGGTGGTTTAGATTTAGAAATAGAAAGAGTTTTGGCATCCTCATCAGGATTTTGGAATCCATCTAATCCTAAGATAAATATCGTAATACCTATTCGATTTAAGCTAGAGGGAGGGGTTGAAAAAGGATATGAGATGAAATATTTAAATGGTAAAATTGTTTTGAATGAGTTAATCGTAACATCCAAGATGTTACCAAACTCATTTTCACCTTCTCAAAATAAGGGTTTGGAAGTTGCTAACAATCGAAACGAGGGGGGGACTTCTATTACTTTTATATCAAACGGTGGAGCCTCCTCAATTAGAGAAATTTATAAAGATCCCAATAAATCAAAATTGATTATAAGAAATAAAAGGTTGGATGGGTTTTCGGCTTTAAACCAACCTTTAAATCACGTTAAATATCTTGATATAGAAAACTGTAGCGCTTCAAGCTTACCCCAGCAGTTGGAATATCTGCCCATGCTGGAAGAGTTTTATGCTCCGTTTAATAGATTGAAAGCATTACCGACAGAGTTTTTAAAGCTAAAAAAACTGAAGGTAGTTGGCCTTGGGGATAATAAATTTGAACAGGTGCCTGAGGAGCTTTATCAGCTGGACAAATTGGAAATGTTGGATTTGGGGAAAAACAAAATTGCGTTTATAGATGAAGAAATCGCCAAACTCCAGCATTTAAAAGTATTGAATTTATCGCACAATAAATTAAGGTCGCTACCATCCTCCATAAAGGAATTGAAAAATCTGGAAAGGCTTTATCTAAAGGGAAACAGCATACCAAAAGAAGAAATCAAGCAGCTAAAAGAAGACATGCCCAAATTGATGATCAAGGATTAATTGGAGCCTATTAATTAAATAATCCTGTTCTACTCTTTGAACAACAGTTTGATTGTTTTCCACCGCTTAATATGCTTGTCGATGTGGATACTGACCACGAAAGCGGTATGGAATTTATCTCCATTGCAATTGAAGTCAGATCAAAAAAAATCCAGAAAAGACAATTGAGAACCTGAGGATGCTTTGGGATTTTAAATTAAATCGAGGGGCGAAAAAAAAACATAGGCTAAAGAAGGTAAATAATAAAGTTTACGTATTATTTATCTTTAAAAAATTGCTTGACTCAGCCAAATACCAATGCAATATTTAAGTGAATCGGAAATTTTAATTTACCTGGATAAGGGAAAAGAAATTGAGTAATTTCTTGGAGAGTTTTATTTGGAGGAATACAGGTGCTTTAGATATGTTTCCCTTGGAAAAATCAAGGAGGGCTATTTTGCATTGTTATTTGAAAAGTTTGATGATTCTGATGAGGGGCTGGGAAGTGTTTATGACTTCTCTAGTGTAGAGCCTGACGACTTATATGGAAAGGAAATAGGCCCTTTTGAAACACTGGAGAAACTGATACAGGCTATGAAAGAAGTGGTAATATTGGATCCTAAAAAGTACTTGTTGCCGGGACATCTTGATAGTGAAATTAAAAATGGATCTTAAAACTAAACGTAATCGACGCAGGAAAAGGCCCGTTTTCCTGAGCAAACCTATAATGAAGTATTTAAGGCATTGTCTGCATGGAGAAACACAAATTTATAGAAATTGAAGCGAAGGTAAAGAAAGCAATGTCAAAATATCAGTGGGAGCATGTGAATGCCCTCTTTGATGAACATAATTTTGGTAATTGGGTTATTGAGCTTCATAATTCAAGCTTCAAACTCAGGTTGGTCAATGACAGAGAAGATATCCGAATGGATGTTTATGATGGCACGGAATGGCATCTAGCCAGCAAATTCTTTGAAGCAGCGAACATAGAAACAGTCTCAAATTACCTAAATGAACACACTGAACAAGCAAATGAGGATATTTTTCAATTTCTATCTCAAATATTGTGGACTTGAATGCTATCAATTCGACCAATTTTGATGAGGAACTAAACAAAGGCCGAATACCACGTTTTTTTGAAAGAAAAAGAATAAATAGGGTAAGAAATACCATTTTAGCAACACTATTAATGACCCTGAATGGAATTTTGATCTATATAAATTTTTCGGAATGGCATATTGTGAAAATTCAAGGACGGGCAGCAGAATACCCGTTTGGTGGAGAAGGTCCAACGCCGTATTACTACAAGACAGCAGAACTCTATTCACACGTAAAACTAATTTGGGGATTTATTTTTTTAATAGTATTTCTTTTCTCGATTTGGGCAGTTCTCAAGCGTAAAAGGAAGCTGACCATGGTTTTATTTGGACTTACTCTGTACTTCATTCTTGTCCTGTTTATCCAAGGACGCATCGGAATAAACTGATTGAAGGAAGGGATTTTAGAAGTATCGGTGGATTATTTATTGTGAATCCTAAGTCCTATCAGGCTTTAATAATAAAAAACAGGTTTTTTGTTGGAGAGTAGGCTATAATTTGTTAATTATTAGTAGGATAGGAAAGTGGGGGACGGGGTACAAGAAAAACTGACATGGGAAATACTTTTGGATTCTTCAATTTCAGATTTGCCCTTACCAAGGTGGTTGTTTTGGTCACCTTTGTTTTCTTTTCCGATGCTTGTTCCCCAAAGGTGACCCAGATGGATCCGCCCTTAAAACCGGTGGGTGACTTTTCTGCCTCAGGCACTACGCTGATTCCCGACCACTGGTGGACCAGTTTCAACGATCCCCAGTTAAATGCCCTGATGGATACCGCATTGGCGGGAAATTTTGATTTGGCCGCTTCTTGGGAACAATACCTTGCTGCCCGCGCAGTGGCCAAGAGACAGTCCTCCTTTTTATTGCCCGACCTGGAAGCATCGGTTCAAAATGCCCTGAGGAGGCCTGAACCGGATTTTGCAGGGGGAGAAAATTTCCAGCAAGGCTTGTCTGCCTCCTATGAGGTGGATGTGTGGGGAAGAATCCGCTCCAGCGTACAGGCCGAGCAATTCAGGGCAGAGGCCAACCTGTGGGACTATCAGGCCATGGCCATGTCCCTTTCCGCAGAAATTGCCACGGTTTGGTACCGATGGATAGCAGCCAACAGGCAATTAACATTGATCCAAGAGCAGATCCAAACCAATGAAGACATCATCAAACTGATCAAAGCACGCTTTGGAAGTGGACAGATCAGGGCAGTGGATATTCTCCGCCAGACCCAATTGTTGGAAGCTACCAGAGACCAGAAAATACTGATAGAATCCAACTTGGCCACTTTGCAGAACCAATTGACCGTGTTGATAGGCCAGACTCCACAGGAACAATGGCCGTTCAGTGCCAGGAGCCTGCCGGAGCTGCCTGCACTTCCAGCCACAGGTTTGCCTCTGGAATTGGTAAGAAGGCGCCCTGATATTCAGCGGGCACATCATTTTCTTTTGGCGGCCGATCGGGAAATGGCTTCAGCGGTCAGCAGCAGATATCCCCGTTTGTCATTTTCTACGGCAGTGCAGTTCCGCTCCAATAATTTCGACGGACTGTTCCAGGATTGGGCCTATTCATTGGCGGGAAATTTGGTGGCCCCGCTTTTTTATGGAGGCCGTTTACAAGCAGAGGTGGACCGGACAGAAGCGGTAAAGCAGCAGCGGCTTTATGAATATGGCCAAACGGTCCTGGTGGCCTTTCGGGAAGTGGAGGATGCTTTGGTGCTGGAAAGAAAACAATTGGAAAGGCTGGAGATTATGAACAGGCAGGTGGATCTGGCAAAGAAAACTTACGAACAGTTGAAGGTTTCTTTTTTGAACGGGCTGAGCAATTACTTGGATGTGCTGCTGGCTTTGGATCAGGAGCAGCAGTTGCGCAGGGAACAGATAGATCTGGAATCGGAGCTCCTGGAAATCAGGATTGGCCTTTATCGGGCTTTGGCAGGAGGGCTTGAAACCCCAAAAATGATACAGCAATAACTACTTTGAAACATGGAAAGGACCCTGAGTAAGAGAAATGTACTTTTTGTTAGTTTGGGCATCCTGCTAATCGGGGCGCTGGGAACGGTGATGATTTTTATCACCGAGCCTACCGCAAAACATGAAGGGGCTTCCAAGGAAACGGCCATGTTGGTAGAAGTTATTCAAGTGGAGAGGGGTGATTTCTTCCCTACCATCAAGGCGACCGGAACAGTGCAGCCAGTGGAAGATATTTTTTTAAGTCCCCTGGTAAGCGGTCAGGTAATCAACCGGTCTGCAGCATTTACACCAGGGGGATTCGTGAAAAAAGGGCAGGTTTTGCTGCAGATAGATCCTTCTGACTATCGGAATGTCCTTGAGCTGAGAAAAAGTGAGTTAAAGCAGACGGAGGCTGATCTGAGAATGGAGATGGGAAGGCAAGAGGTGGCACAGCAGGATTATGAATTGGTAGGGGATTCCCTTCCCCCGGAGACCAAGGAGCTGGTACTGCGCCAGCCCCAGCTGGAGTCCGTAAAGGCTTCTGTGCAATCTGCCCGGGCATCGATGGACCAGGCCCAGCTGGATCTGGACCGCACCACCATCAGGGCACCTCTTGATGCCCATATTTTGAGCAGGAATGTCACGGTGGGATCGCAGGTTTCCCCCGGGGATAACCTGGGCAGACTGGTTGGAACGGAGAATTACTGGGTGGTGGTGAATGTACCGGTTTCACAGCTTCAGTGGCTGACCTTTCCTTCCAAGGAGAATGAGCAAGGTTCACGGGTGAAGATTGTCAACCGTTCTGCTTGGCAGAATGATCATTATAGAGAAGGGTTTCTATACAACAGGATTGGGTCCTTGGATGATCAAACCCGGCTGGCGCGGATCCTGGTAACCGTGCCCGATCCGCTGGCACAAGAGATTTCGACAGATACGCTGGTCAAACCCAAGTTGATGATAGGGGCATTTGTAGAGGCCCAGATCATTGGGGATAAAATAGAAAATGTCATCCGGCTTGACCGGGATTATGTGCGGAACAATCAGAGCGTGTGGGTGATGGAAAAAGGACAGCTTGTGATCAAACCGGTGGAAGTTCTCTTTAGCGATGAAAAGTATGCCTATATCAAAAAAGGCTTGAGCGATCAAGATAGGGTGGTCACCACCAATTTAAGTACCGTAGTGGATGGGGTGGGATTACGCCTCAAAGAGGACAGCCTTTCCACGTCGCCGCCAGATGAGGGTCAAAATAACCGACATTAAATGGACCATTCCAAGGAAAATAGCAATAAGCATAAAGGGGGTATTGCCTATATGGCCCATAATACCATCGCGGCCAATTTGCTGATGATCATTATTTTGGGCGGTGGGATCTGGACCATGTACCATATCCAAAAAGAAGTCTTTCCCCAGTTTCAGTTGGACTTTGTCAATGTCAGTGTGGTATATCCCGGCTCAGCTCCTGAGGAAGTGGAGCAAGGGATTCTGCAGCCGGTGGAAGAGGCGATACGAGGGGTGCAGGGGATCAAGGAAATAACTTCCACGGCGGGAGAAGGGTATGGGAGTGTGCAGATTGAACTTGTGGCCGGAACCAACCGCATGAAGGCTTTTCAGGACATCGACCAGGCCGTCAACCGGATCAGGACTTTTCCCGATGACATTGAACAGCCGGAAGTGAACCTACAGGACAGACAAATCGATGTGATGGAGCTGGGCCTTTATGGAGATGCCGATATTTGGACTTTGAGAAACCTGGCCGAGCGGCTGCGGAACCGCCTGTTGAGTGAGCCGGAAATCACCCAAGTGGAAATCGGCAATGTGCCCGATTTTGTCACGCATGTGGAAATTCCCGAGCACAACCTCCGGCAATATGGGCTTACCTTGGGCAGGGTCGCAGAAATCATCGCTGCCTCCAGTGAAGATGTTCCCGCAGGGGCATTGGAGACCCAATCGGGTGAAATCCTGCTGCGGATGCAGGAGAGGAAGCAATGGGCAGAAGAGTTCAGTAATATTACCATCCTTTCCACTCCCTCAGGGGCCAAGGTTACCTTGGGAGAGCTGGCAAAAATCACCGATGGATTTGAGGAAACCGGTTTCCATGGACAGTTTAACCAACAGCATTCCGTGGAACTGGAGATCTTTAGGATAGGAGAACAGTCCCCCATGGAAATCGAGTCCACGGTACAAGAAGTGCTGAAGGATTTTTCACTTCCCCCCGGGATCAACTTACGGATTGACAGCAATAGGGCAGAGGATTATCGGGAGCGCTTGTCCCTGTTGACCGAAAACGGTGCCCTGGCCATTGTCATTGTCTTGGTCATTTTAGCCTTGTTTTTGGAATACCGTCTGGCCTTTTGGGTGATGATGGGCATGGCCATTTCCTTTATCGGTGGGATAGCCTTACTCCCCCTCATCGGAGTGAGCATCAATATGATCTCCATGTTCGGGTTTTTGGTGGTACTGGGCATAGTGGTGGATGATGCCATTGTGGTGGGTGAAAATATTTATGAATACCGTCAAAAGGGCATGGGCTATTTGGAGGCAGCCATCGCCGGGACCAGGGACATTTCCAAGCCTGTGATTTTTAGTATACTGACCACGGTGATTGCCTTTGTGCCGCTATTGTTTATGCCTGGGGAAACCGGGAAGTTTTGGTGGCCTTTGCCTGCCGTGGTGATTGTGGTTCTGGTGGTGTCTTTGTTGGAAGCTTTATTTATCCTTCCGGCCCACTTGGGGCATAGCTCCAAAAAATCAATCATCAAACTAGGTACAAGGATAGAGGGATGGCAACAGGCTTTTGCCGCTAAATTCAATACCGCAATCGACCGGTATTATAGGCCCTTTTTGGAATTGTGTTTAAAGTATCGGTACATCACCTTGAGTTCCGCCTTGGCGCTTCTGTTGTTGGTAGGGGGATATGGCTATAGCGATCATATGGGAATGATCATGATGCCTGAAGTGGCGGCAGATGAGATAGAAGCGGGGGTAAGGTTACCTGTGGGGACCACTCCCGACCAGGCAGCGAAAGTAGCGGAGGAAGTGACCAATTCCACCCAGCGGATGTTTGACAAGCACAATCTGTACGAAGTGGCCGAAGGCATCAAGACCAATGTCCGTGGCCAGAACTTTATTGACGTGGAAATCGTCATGAAACCGCCGGACCAAAGGGACATGACGGCGGGAGAGGTGATTGCGCTATGGCGGGACGAAATCGGAGATATCGAAGGGGTGGATCAAATCACCTTTGAAGCGGAAAGGGGACCGGGAGGTTTCCAGCAGGATATCAGTGTGGACTTAAGCCACGTGGATATTGAAGTTTTGGAACGGGCAAGCAGGGCATTTTTCGAGCGGATGGATGCCTATGAAAATACCCGGGACATCAGTGATAACTACAATAAGGGAAAGACGCAGTTTGATTTTAAACTCCTGCCGGAAGGCAGGAATTTGGGGCTGACCTCCTCTGAGGTAGGAAGGCAGGTAAGGGATGCTTTTTTTGGGGCATTGGCCATGCGGCAGTTACGGGGGATGAATGAAATAGAAGTGCGGGTGAAGCTCCCCAAAGAGGAAAGAATGGATGTCCGCAACCTGGAGAATTTCCTCATCAGGACACCGGAAGGGGTGGAGGTGCCGCTGTTGGATGTGGTGGAAGTAAAGCAGCAGGAGGCCTTTACCTCCATCAACCGCCGGGACGGCCGCCGGGTGGTCAATGTCGGCATGGATGTGGAACCTTCCAATGCGGTTTCAAGGGTGCTGGCATCCGTTCAAAATGAAGAGCTTCCCCAGTTAAGGGCCGATTTCCCGGGTATCACCTGGAGCTTTCAGGGCAGCCAGGCAGATATGAGGGAGTCCACCCAATCCCTTTGGGGCGGATTTATGATGGCCATGTTGATCATTTATGCCTTGCTGGCGGTGGCGTTTGGAAGCTATTGGCAGCCCGCCATTATCATGGCAGCCATTCCCTTCGGGATCGTAGGGGCGGTCATCGGACATATCATTTTGGGCTATGACCTGTCCATCGTCAGCCTGATGGGGGTGATCGCCTTATCCGGGGTAGTGGTCAACGATTCCCTGATCATGGTGGATTATGCCAATAAAAACCGGGGGGGGCTTTCAGCCTTTGAGGCCATCCATGAGGCAGGTCTCAGGCGCTTCAGGCCTATTATGTTGACCACCTTGACTACTTTTGGAGGCTTGACCCCTATTATATTGGAGAGTTCAAGACAGGCGTATTACCTGATTCCCATGGCCATTTCCCTTGGTTTTGGGATCGTATTTGCTACTTCTATTATATTACTGATTGTTCCCTGTTTGTATTTGATTTTGGAGGATGTAAAGGGAAAGGTTCAGAGATGAGGTTTTATGATCATGCGTAATGGAGCGATTAATCAAAAACATCCAGAATGTGTCCACGAATCCGCCACGGCGGACAAGTTTACACGGATCTATCTGGCGCTAGACAGGTTATCACGAATTATTTTTGATGTTACGTACCAATTCTGAAATGTTCATAATCTTAAATGCGTTTGCACTGCCTTTTAACAGACATATATTTCTTTTATTTTTAACTCTCATTTTTGGTCTTAGGCATTCCTGTACTGATTGAGTTTCGTGAAAAAGCTCATTCCTAGAAGGACATTAATTTGTAAAATGGCTATAGAGACATTACCAAATTTCCTTCTTTCCTAATTTCCGTTATCTTAGTAGGGTCAGTGGGTTTACCGCCAGGAAATTCCACTGTATACGAAGGGGGAAATTAATAACTTAGAAGGTTTGAAAAGCAATATTAATCTGTTCGTCATCAGTCTGTTGGTATTTGCCCTTTTTGGAGGCTGCAAAAGAGATGATGAACCGGAATTTTTACTGAAAGCGAGTCATCTCGTCAATGAAAACCATACCTGGTACAAAGCTTTCGAGTATTTTGCGGAGATTATAGAAGAGCGCAGCGGGGGCAGGATAAGAGTGGAAAACTACCACTCCGAACAACTGGCCAAGGAAATAGAAGCCATTCGGCTGATACAGGCAGGAGCGATAGACATGACCACCACAGGCTCCATGCTCAGCAATTGGATAGACATCGTAGTGTTCAGTGAAATGCCTTTTTTATTTAGGGATTCTACCGATATGCAGCGCCTGATCCATGGTCCGATAGGCCAAAGAATGGAAAAGGAAATGCGCGAGAAGACGGGTATCAGACCCATGGGATATTTTCAAAGAGGGCCAAGGCACCTTACTTCCAATCGTCCCATCCGCCACCCTGATGACCTTAAAGGACTGATTATCCGGGTGCCAAATGTCCCTTCATTTGTCAGGGCATGGGAAGCCCTTGGAGCCAAGCCCACGCCGATGGCATTTTCAGAAGTGTTTACCTCTCTTCAGCAGGGTACTATCGAAGCTCAGGAGAACCCCTTTGCCATGATCAGCAGCGCGGGCTTTGCTGAAGTGCAGGATTACCTCAACCTTACCTCCCATGTGGTGAGCTGGACCTATCCAGTGATAGGTGAAAAGCAATACCAGGCATTTCCTGAGGACCTGAAAAAGGTATTTGATGATTGTGCTGCCGATATGCAGCATTACGAACATCAACTCTTCCTGGCCAACGAAAAGAACGTACAGGAGGAGTTGAAAAAGAAAGGCATGACATTTATCGAGGTGGATAAGGAGGCCTTTGGAGAAAAGTGCCGGGAGGCCATCTTCAAGAGCCTTTCGCCGGAAATGCAGGAAATTTATCGCCAGGTCCAGGAAATGAAAAAGCAAAGGAATGAAACAGTTGATTGAAAAAGTACTGAAACTGGGGACTTTGGCGAGTACCCTTGGGTTTATTGGTGCTGCTTTGATACAGATCTATGCTCGTTTTTTCCTGTCCAGTGCTCCTTCCTGGACTGAAGAAGCCTCCCGTTTCTTTTTTGTTTATGCCATGAGCTTTGCGGCCGGGCTTGCCATGAAAGACAACTACTATGTGCATTTGGATGTGCTATATGCTAAAATGAAACCCCAACATCAAAGGCGGATGGATCTGCTTATTTCCCTTTCTATTATTATTCTATTTTTGGTGATGGGAATCTTTGCCCTCCAATATGTGATCCTGGGGCTATCAGAACGATCGCCAAGCCTGGGCGTACCGATGGCGATTGCTTTTGCGAGTATCGTTGTCATGTCAGCTTCGGTCGGCCTATTTGCTTGGTATAAATTAAAATCCAACTTGAAAAATTCTTAATGGTAGCTGTTTTAATCATTGTTTTCCTGGCTTG
This sequence comes from Echinicola sediminis, assembly GCF_054777495.1. Lineage (NCBI taxonomy): Bacteria > Pseudomonadati > Bacteroidota > Cytophagia > Cytophagales > Cyclobacteriaceae > Echinicola > Echinicola sediminis. The sequence continues at coordinate 14,592 of NZ_BAAHAP010000007.1, forward strand.
CTTGGTTCTTAGGTTTCCGATCGCTTTTTCTTTAGGCTTATCATGCCTGGTTTATGTTCTGATAGAAGAGATACCGCTGATCATCCTTCCGGCCAAGATGTATTCCGGAATTGATGTATTTATCCTGCTGAGTATACCTGGCTTTATTTTGTCTGGAAATCTAATGAACCAGGGAGGACTTACGGAAAAGATCATTGCCTTTTGCAATCACCTGTTGGGGCACATCAGAGGGGGATTGGCGCTGGCCAATATCGGAGCCTCCATGCTTTTTGCGGGTATTTCCGGTACGGCGGTGTCCGATACGGCAAGTATAGGTGCAGTATTGATTCCCGCCATGAAAAAGGAGGGTTATGGCGCAGGCTTCTCCTGCGCAGTGACCGCCTCTTCTTCCACTGTTGGGCCTATTATACCACCAAGTGTCCCCATGATCATAGCGGCTACCCTGAGCGGACTCTCTGTTGGTAAATTATTTCTGGCCGGGGCCATTCCCGGGTTTTTACTGGGAATTGGCATGATGGCAGTGGCCTATTATATTTCCAGGAGAAACCAGTATCCTAAACACCCAAAAAGTACGCTTAAGCAGATCGCCCATGGTTTTCTGGATACTTTCTGGGCTCTTTTGATGACCTTTATTATCCTGTTTGGAATTATTGGAGGGATCTTTACGCCTACGGAAGCATCTATTATCGCGGTTTTTTATGCCTTGATCATTGGTGCTTTTGTTTATAAGAAACTAAACCTTAATAATATAAAGGAGGTGGTGTTGGATTCCATGAAAACCTCCGCATCCTTGATGGTGCTGGTAGGTTTTGCCAATCTCTTTGGATGGATACTGTTGACAGAGAGGCTGCCACAGCTAATATCTGAGGGAATACTTGATTTCTCCCATAATAAGTATGTCGTGCTGTTGCTCATCAACTTGCTGTTGATTTTTGTGGGCACGTTTATGGAAACTATTGCGGCGCTTCTTGTGCTGTTCCCGATACTTTTGAAGGTAGCCACTGTGGTAGAAGTGGATCCGGTCCACTTTGCTGTCATTGCGGTGCTCAACCTGATGATAGGGCTTACCACACCTCCAGTGGGCGTATGCCTTTTTGTTTCCTCCAGTATCGGAAAAGTGTCCATGACGGAAGTGAGTAAATCCAGTCTTCCTTTTTTGCTTGTTTCACTTCTTGTATTGGTATTGGTTACGCTCATTCCGGAAATATCACTGTATTTGCCAAGTTTGTTTATGGATTCATGATGTCCTGCTGAGATCGAAGCTTTTTTTAAAGTTTTTGATTAAAAGCTTTCTTACCTGTAAACCCATTATCAGTTGTTTTTTGAAACTACCGGACATGATTGTACGCAATTATGCCAGTAGCTTTAAAATTTATAAAGTGTTTCCCGCAGAGCTCGTAGTGCACGGCAGATTCTTTGTGATTGATTTTGCTGTATTTCAGTGTATTCCTCTAATAGTAGTCACTTGGATAAAGGCGTAAAATCAATTTAAAGTTTTTCGGAATGACTATTGGTTTGATTTTTAGTATCTTAATAGGGTAAACCCAAATCCCCTACCATCATGGACAGAAGAAAATTTATCCAATCTTCGGGCGTTTCCATGGGCTTGGCCCTGGGCTTGCCTGCCAGCTTTTCATCCTGTGCAAAAAAAGATCCTAATGAGACGGGGCCTATTCCTCTGGACATCCAAAGCTGGGAAGGGGTAAGGGCCCTTTTTCCTTTGGACCACAGCTATATCCAGATGGCCCAAATGCTTTTGGCCTCTCACCCCAAGCCCGTTGCAGATGCCATAGCCATGTACCAAAAGGCTTTTGATAAAAATCCCGCCATGTTTTGGGAGGAGCATTACCTGACGGCCGAAAAGTTGGTGTGTCAAGCAGCCGCCAACTATATGGGAGTAAAAATGGAGGAGATTGCGCTCACAGACAGTACCACCATGGGAACGGCCTTGCTTTTTAATGGAATGAAACTCCGACCGGGGGATGAGGTACTCACCACCACGCATGACCATTATGTGACAGAAAAGTCCATTGAATATGTCTGTCAAAAGTCTAGGGCAAGTTATCGAAGGATAGAGGAGTACCGGGACCCTAGGACGGTAAGCAAAACAGAAGTGAAGGAGAATATTGCCCAGGCCATTTCTGACAAAACCCGTGTATTGATGGTCACTTGGGTGCAGTCCTGTACCGGGGTAAAACTTCCCATCAGGGAGATTGCCGGGCTGGTCAGGCAGGCCAATGCCGGTAGGCCCGAGGAAAGAAGGATTTACCTGGCAGTGGACGGGGTTCACGGATTCGGGAACCAGGACGAGGACATTTCATCTATGGGCTGTGACTTTTTCTCAGCAGGTACCCACAAGTGGCTCTTCGGGCCACGGGGTACAGGGGTGCTGTATGCCCGAAAAGATGCCTGGGATTTTATCCAACCGACCATTCCCGCATTTTCCGAATATCCCTACCTGACTTATTTGGGGACTCCGCCGGAGCGGGAACCTACTTTCCACGAAATGATGACCCCTGGAGGTTTCCATTCCTTTGACTTTAGATGGGCCTTGGATACGGCCTTTGAACTGCAGATGGAAATGGGGCGGGGGCGAGTCCATCAAAGGACCACGGAACTGAGCAGCAGGTTAAAAGAAGGGATAAAAAGCATTTCAGGCGTGGACTTGATTACCCCAATAGATCCCGATCTGTCCGCTGGAATCAACTGTTTTATGATCGACGGATTTTCAGCCGTGGAGGCTGTGCAGCAGTTTTACAAAAATGGGGTCATCGCCAGTAGTTCCCCGTACCGTCAGTCCTATGCCCGTTTGACGCCCTTTGTGGGGAATACCCCTGAAGAGGTGGATAAAAGTCTGGAAGCTTTGGAAAAAATAGCCAGCGCCTAAATATTGAAGGATAAGGTCATTTTAGGGTTAGACTGATAGGAGAGGATTTTTTAGGTTATAAATGATTTGGGGTAAAGATCTCCATTGAAATTTATGGGGTTTGGCGGCAAGTTGTATGCGCTATTATTATTATTAATTCGGCCAAAATATGATCACCGTGGGGGTCTTTGTGCGGGGCTGCCACCCCTGTTTATCAAAAGTTAGCCCCGTCGGGGCGGGCCATTTTCCACTGCTTGACGTGACTACGGCGAAATCTTTTTTTGATTGGAGACGGAAATGGAAAACTAGCCTTGAGTAAAGCAGTTTAAAAGCAGAAGAATAACTATCTTTGGGCCGCAAAAAGTAGCGCACCAAAATAGAAATTAAAGTTTTTCATGAGAAGTGATGAAGTAAAAAAGGGGCATTCAAGGACCCCCCATAGATCATTGTTCAGAGCAACAGGGTTGAAGGATGATGATTTTGATAAGCCATTCATTGGAGTGGCCAACTCCTTTGTAGAGATTATTCCAGGCCACTTTTTCCTTAATAAAGTGGGCCAGATCATAAAAGATGAAATTAAGGCCAATGGTTGTGTTCCTTTTGAATTTAATACCATAGGAGTAGATGATGGAATCGCGATGGGCCACGATGGAATGCTTTTTTCCTTGCCGAGCCGGGAGCTTATCGCCAGTTCGGTGGAGACGGTGATGAATGCGCATAAGCTGGATGCCATGATCGCCATTCCAAATTGTGATAAAATCGTCCCAGGGATGATCATGGGAGCGCTTAGGGTGGATGTTCCCACCATATTTGTCAGTGGAGGTCCCATGACCAAAGGGCATACCAAAGATGGAACGCCCATTGATCTTGCTACAGCCTTTGAGGCCGTAGGGAAGCATGAGGCAGGAAAGATGACCGATGAGGAGCTGAAGGATATTGAATGTAACGCTTGTCCAAGCGGGGGAAGCTGTTCCGGAATGTTTACCGCTAATTCCATGAATACCTTGATGGAGGCCATGGGGATTGCCCTTCCTGGAAATGGAACCATATTGGCCCTGACCAAAGAGCGTGAGGAGCTTTATAGAAAAGCGGCGAGGAGAATCTGTGAAATTGCCAAAGATGAAGCGGCAAGGGAGAAATTCAAGCTTAGAAATATCCTGAATGAAAAAGCCGTCAGGAATGCTTTTGCAGTGGATATGGCCATGGGAGGAAGTACCAATACGGTGCTGCACATGTTGGCCATTGCCGAAGAAGCAGGGGTGGATTTTCAGTTGAAAGACATCAACCAAATTTCGCAGAGGGTTTCCCATATCGCCAAAATATCGCCCAGCCTTGGCACGGTACACATGGAAGATATCAACAGAGCTGGAGGTGTCAATGCGGTGATGAAGGAGATGACGAAAAGGGGAGACGATGTGCTTATTGATAATTTGACCATCAGTGGGGAGACCATTTTGGAAAAAATAGCCGATGCTTATATCAAGGATACCAAGATTATCCATACCATCGATAATCCTTACAGCAAAGTAGGCGGCCTTGCGATCCTTTACGGGAATCTGGCTGAGGAAGGTGCCGTCATCAAGACTGCGGGCATCACAGGAGAAAGGGTGTTTACCGGAAAGGCGGTATGTTTTGACGGACAGCCGGAAGCCATTGACGGTATCAGAGGAGGAAAAGTAAAAGCGGGTGATGTCGTGGTGATCCGATATGAAGGGCCAAAAGGCGGTCCGGGTATGCAGGAAATGCTAAGTCCGACCAGTTTGATCATGGGCATGGGACTTGGTAGCTCCGTTGCTTTGATCACTGATGGCAGGTTTAGCGGTGCCACCAGAGGTGCATCCATCGGGCACGTTTCTCCTGAGGCAGCAGAAGGAGGGATGATCGGCTTGCTGAAGGATGGAGATGAAATCCATATCGATGTGGACAATTATATTTTGTCCGTGAACTTGAGCGATGAAGAAATTGCGAAAAGAAGGGCAGAATTTGTTCCCATCAAGAAGCCATTGACATCAAGATGGCTAGGTCAGTACCGTGCCTTGGTTACCAATGCCAGTAATGGAGCCGTATTGAAAACCGATTTGTTTTAAAAGGGGCAAAAGCACCTTTTCTTGATAAATTACAAAGCCCGGCTCTTTTTTTAGGACCGGGCTTTATCATTCATCAGGAAGTTTTAAGGGGAAACTACTTCTCAATTTTCTCATAGGAAGCCAACACCCCTTTGACCATAGCAGCACTGAAGCCGTGGTGCTCCATTTCATTCAGCCCTACAATGGTACAGCCTTTAGGTGTGGTGACCTTATCGATGGCGGCTTCTGGGTGGATGCCTTTTTTGATGATCAGTTCGGCAGCTCCTTTGACCGTTTGGTTGACGATGGTATTGGCGGTAGTTGCGTCAAAACCAATTTGGATGCCCCCTTGGGTCATGGCACGCATAAAGCGGAGTACATAAGCTACCCCACAAGCGCCCAAAACAGTGGCTGCTTCCATTAGGTGCTCTTCTATGACAATGGATATCCCAATGCTGTTGAACAGCTCCTTGATATGGTTTTCGGTTTCGGAGGAACCATTTTTTCCACAGATACAGGTGATGGATTCCTTGATGTCGGCGGCAATGTTGGGCATGGCCCGGAACACTGCTGTTCCATCAGGCAATAGCTTGTACATCTCCTCCAAAGTTACCCCGGTGGCAAGGGAAATGATGGTCTGTTTGTCCGGTTTGAGGACAGGGGCGATTTCCTTAAGGATATGAGGAACATTATAAGGTTTTACTCCCAATATCACCAAGTCAGCCTCTTTGGCGGCCAGTTGGTTATCCACCGTTACGGTCACGCCCTTGGGCTGCAGGTAAAATAGGTTACCAGGGTGCCTCTTGGTGACAACAAGCTTGCTGGCGTCAAAACCTTCTGTATCCAACAGGCCATTGACGATGGAGAGTCCAAGGTTTCCACATCCGATAATGGCTATCTTTAAATCTTTCATGCGGTAATCAGCTACTATGATAAACGATGCTTTTGTGCCTGCAAAAATAAGCCAAAGATTGGAATGATATTCTTAGATAGGCGGAAAAAAGTTATGGAGTCTTGATTAACGAGTCTTGAGTCTCCTTCTTCGTACCCTATACTTTGTACATCGTACTTTGCCTATGTTCTTAATTCTTGACGCTATCATTTCTCTTGGTGCTGGGCAAAGTATCAAGTATCAAGTACGAGGTACGAAGTGGGAAGTAGGAAGTGTACTATATACTCAATACTCAATACTAAGTACTAATAAAAAAAGCCACCCAATGAAATGAATGGCTCTTTGTGATGATATACTGGCGTAATGGTTTTAGACCAGCTTGGCAAGGCTTTCTTCCAGGGCTTTGATTTTGGCCTCGGCATCCGACTGCTTTTTCTTTTCATTTTCCACTACCTGGGCCGGAGCATTATTGACAAAACGTTCATTGCCCAGCTTTTTCATGACTCCGTTTAGGAAGCCTTTGGTATATTCCAGTTCCTTCAGGATATTCTCCCTTTCTGCTTCCAGGTCGATTTGTTCATTCAGCGGAATGAAGAACTCATCGGATTTTACTACAAAGCTTAAGGCTCCATCAACGTTTTCAGCAAAAGATGATGTTTCCAAATTAGCCAGCTTTTTCAAAATTGCATCAAAGGTTGTATAAAGCGCTTGGTTCTGGCAATTGATGCTCAGGTCAAAGGCTTCTTTGGGAGAAATGCCCTTAGAGGCTCTGATGTTCCTGATTTGGGAAACCACTTCAAATACCTGAGCTGCATCGATAATTAGCTGCTCATCATAGTCGGCTCTCTTAGGCCAAGAAGAAACGATCAATGCGTCTTTTACATCCCTCCCTTTGATCTGGTGCCATAGTTCTTCCGTAAGGAAAGGCATAAACGGATGCAACACCTTCATGATGGACTCGAAGAAGCCAATGGTCTTCTCATAGGTTTCCAGGTCGATAGGCTTTTGGTATTCCGGCTTGATCATCTCCAGGTACCAAGAACAGAAGTCATCCCAAACCAACTTATAGGTACTCATCAGTGCATCGGAAATCCTGAATTTACTGAAGTGGTCTTCGATTTCCTCCAAGGCTTGGTTAAAGCGGTTATCAAACCACTTGATGGCCGTGTGGTTGTTGTGCTCCAAGATATTGGAATCTACTTCCCAGCCTTTGATCAAGCGGAAGGCATTCCAGATTTTATTGGCAAAGTTTCTTCCTTGTTCTACCAGTTTCTCATCAAAAGGAAGGTCATTTCCCGCAGGCGAGCTGAAGAGCATACCGGTCCGTACACCATCCGCCCCGTAATTTTTGATCAGTTCCAGGGGATCAGGGGAATTGCCCAGAGATTTGGACATTTTACGGCCCTGCTTGTCCCTCACTATACCGGTCAGGTACACATTTCTAAAGGGTTTTTCTCCCAGATATTCATAGCCGGCAATGATCATTCTGGCCACCCAGAAGAAAAGGATCTCAGGGGCCGTCACCAGATCATTGGTCGGGTAATAGTATTTCAGGTCTTCGTTTTTCTCACCGGTGGTAAATACATCGGTATCAAAAACGGAGATGGGCCAAAGCCAGGAAGAGAACCAAGTATCCAGCACATCTTCGTCTTGCCTCAAGTCCTCCAAGCTGTAATTCTCATTGTATTGCTCGTTGGCCTGCTGGAGTGCTTCCTCAGCGGTTTTGGCTACCACGTATTCGCCGTTGGGCAAATAGTAAGCGGGGATCTGGTGGCCCCACCAAAGCTGACGGGATATACACCAATCGCGCACATTGTCCATCCAGCTGCGGTACATGTTTTTGAACTTAGGGGGATAAAGCTGGATGATGTCATCCATGACAGCCTTTAGCGCCGGTTTGGTGATGTCTTCCATTTTCAGGAACCACTGCAGGGAAAGCTTAGGCTCGATTACCGCATCGGTTCTTTCTGAATGCCCTACATTGGAAGCATATTCTTCTTCCTTTTCGAGTTGCCCGGCTTCTTTCAGCAGCTTGGCGATTTTCTTTCTGGCCACAAAGCGGTCTTCACCTACCAGGATCTGGGCCTTTTCATTTAAGGTTCCATCATCGTTGATGATATCAATCACTTCCAATTTATGCCTTAAGCCGATTTCGTAGTCATTTACGTCATGGGCAGGGGTGATTTTCAGACATCCGGTACCGAATTCCATGTCCACATAGTCGTCCTCCACAATAGGAATGGACCTGTTGATCAATGGAATGAGGGCTCTTTTGCCTTTAAGGTGCTTGAAACGCTCGTCATTCGGGTTGATACATATGGCCACATCTGCCATAATGGTTTCCGGACGGGTGGTAGCGATGGTAAGGTATTCCTCCTCGTTTCCCTCGATTTTATAGTGGATATAGTACAGCTTGGACTGTACTTCTTTAAAAATCACCTCGTCATCGGAAAGGGCCGTTTTGCCCTGAGGGTCCCAGTTGACCATACGGATGCCCCGATAAATCTTGCCTTTCTTGTGGAGGTCCACAAAGACGCTGATCACTGCATCACTGAGGTCGGCATCCATCGTGAATTTGGTTCTGTCCCAATCACAGGAAGCTCCCAGTTTTTTGAGCTGATCGAGGATGATTCCCCCGTATTTTTCTTTCCATTCCCAGGCATATTTTAGGAATTCCTCCCGGGAAATGGATTTTTTGTCTATTCCTCTTTCTTTGAGCATTGCCACCACTTTGGCTTCTGTCGCTATGGAAGCATGATCGGTGCCGGGAACCCAGCAGGCATTTTTGCCCTCCATCCGGGCCTTTCGCACCAACACATCCTGCAGGGTGTTGTTCAGCATATGTCCCATATGCAATACCCCGGTTACATTGGGAGGTGGGATGACAATGGAATAAGGTTCCTTATTGTAATCTACAGTGGAGTTGAATAATTTGTTTTCCATCCAGAAGTCGTACCACTTGGATTCGGCTTCTGCAGGGTTATATTTGGTAGATAGCGACATAATTGATTTTGAATTGTGCAATAAAATTCTCTCTCAGACCGCAAAAATAACACAAATATCTTTCAAGCCATTATGATTGGAAGAATTAAGGGCGCTAGCGCCCATTAAAATGAAAGAGCAGGTACCTGCGATAGGCCAAGCAGGAATTGGGAAGGGCGGATGCCAAATTCAGAAAAGGTTTAAAGACCAATTAGGTTTTTTAATTTCCGAATAATTATAATTTTGTACAGGAAGTATTTTTATATCCATGAAAGATCAACAGACTACTTTAATGAAAAGTTGGGTGCAGGTTTCCAAAAACTCGGATTTTACGATTCACAATTTGCCCTACGGAATTTTTAAAAACAGACGCTTGTCTCCGAGAGCAGGAATAGCGATAGGGGACAAGATCGTGGATCTTTCAGTATTGTATGATCAGGGTTTCTTTTCCGACATTAATTTGCCTGAAGGGGTGTTCTTACAAGATTGTCTGAACGACTTTATTGCCTTGGGTAAATCGGTGACGAATAAGGTGAGAGAAAGGGTACAGGACTTGCTATTGGAGGAAAATACCGACCTTAAAGACCACCAGGCCAGGGGCAAGGTAATGGTCAACCGGAAGGAGGCCAGCATGCTGATGCCGGTAAAAGTGGGAGACTATACCGATTTTTACAGCAGTAAAGAGCATGCCACCAATGTAGGCAGCATGTTCCGTGATCCGGACAATGCTTTATTGCCCAACTGGAAACATTTGCCGGTGGGGTATCATGGCAGGGCATCTTCGATCATTCCTTCCGGGGTTCCTATACACCGTCCGAAGGGGCAGTTCAAGGCAGCGGATATGGATAAGCCTTCTTTTGGCCCCAGTCAGCGCTTGGATTTTGAACTGGAAATGGCCTTTATTACCGGAAAAGCGACCAAAATGGGAGAAAGCATCAGTACCGCTGATGCGGACAAATATATTTTTGGTTTTGTGCTTTTCAATGATTGGTCGGCCCGGGACATACAGGCTTGGGAGTATGTACCATTGGGACCGTTTTTAGGAAAAAGCTTTGCTTCCAGCATCTCACCTTGGGTGGTTCCTCTGGAGGCTTTGGAGCCTTTTAGGACAGGCTCTCCGGAGCCGGAAGAGGAGTTATTGCCCTATCTCCAATGTGATAAAGAGTATGGCTTTGATATCCAGCTACAGGTGTACCTCCAGCCAGAAAAAGGAAAGGACAATTTGGTGTGTGAGTCCAATTATAAATACATGTACTGGAATGTCGCCCAACAGCTGGCCCATCAGACCATCAATGGCTGCAATATCAAAGTGGGGGACATGTATGCTTCTGGAACGATTTCCGGCCCTGATGAAAAAAGCTATGGTTCCATGCTGGAACTTGCCTGGAAGGGGACCAAGCCTTTGAGGTTGGAAGATGGCAGCGAACGGGTTTTTGTCGAAGATGGTGATGTTGTCAAAATGAGGGGATTTGCTGAGAAAGAGGGGATCCGCGTGGGATTTGGGGAATTAAGTACGCAGGTTTTGCCCGCTAAATGATTGAATTGAGATTTTAGATGCTAGACCTGAGGCACTAGCTTAAGGGAACTCTGACCTAAGCTTCATTCTGAGGCCCAAACTTGGAGGGAATAAATTAATAAGGGGTGAAAAATGTCCTCTTGCATTCTTAAATGGCAAAAGCTACTACCAAAGCTGACGCAAATGCCCCCGCAAAAAGTCCATAAAAATCTCCAACTTTATTGAACAATAAAGCCAAACATTGAGTGTCATGACAACAAATCCTAAAAAAATCGTTCCCCACCTTTGGTATGATAAGGAGGCCAGGGAAGCAGCCGGGTTCTATACCTCCGTCTTTCCAAAATCCAAAGTGAACAATGTGACCACCCTTCACGATACCCCCTCAGGTGATGTGGATTGTGTTTCCTTTGAGGTATATGGACAAGCTTTTATGGCCATCAGTGCGGGTCCCTTTTTTACCTTCAACCCCTCGGTGTCCTTTATGGTAAATTTCGATCCCTCAAGAGAACCCGATGCAAGACTTAAGATGGATGAAGTTTGGGGACGTTTGACCGAAGGAGGAAAGGTGCTGATGCCTTTGGATAAATATCCCTTTAGTGAGCATTATGGTTGGGTGGAGGATAAGTACGGATTGTCCTGGCAACTTATTCTGACTGATCCAGACGGGGAGGAAAGACCAGAAATCGTTCCTACCTTACTTTTTGTGGAAGAAAATTGTGGCAAAGCAGAAGAAGCCATGGAGTTTTACCTTTCCCTGTTTAAAAACACCCGGAAAGGAAGCCTTTTCCGATACGGCCCTGATCAGCAGCCGGACAAGGAAGGGACGGTTATGTTTGAAGATTTTGCCCTGGAAAACCATTGGTTTGTGGCGATGGACAGTGCCCAAGATCATAAATTTGAATTCAATGAAGCAGTATCCTTTGTGGTGAACTGTGAGTCGCAAGAGGAAATCGATTATTACTGGGAGAGACTTTCAGCGGTTCCAGAAGCGGAACAATGTGGCTGGCTGAAAGATAAGTATGGGCTTTCCTGGCAAATCGTCCCCAAGGAAATGGAGGAAATGATGGAAAAGGGAAGTCCTGAGCAGGTGGACCGGCTGACAAAGGCTTTTCTGCCAATGAAAAAGTTTGACCTGGCAAAATTGCGTGAGGCTTTTAGGGCGACAGCATAAGGTATTGGAGAAGATAAGGTGTGGTTGTATCTGGTTGGTTAATAGTTTGTTAGGTTGGTGGGTGTCCCGCTGATCACGCAGATTAGCGCAGATCATTTTTTGATTTTTCGGGGAGATACTAGAAACTTTATTTTCGGGTTGAAAAGGCGGATGGCCAACTTGAGCTGTCTTTTGTTTTTCTTTGCAGCTTCTAATGTTTAAATTGTCAATTTTAAACAGCTGGAAAATGGAAGGAAATCAGACTACTGATAAATTGGATCTGGCGGCCCGTTTTGTGAATACCACTGGAGTTCCGATTTTTTTGACAGGTAAGGCAGGTACAGGGAAAACGACATTTCTAAGAAACCTCACCCAAAGCACTTATAAGAATGTGGTTATAGTGGCTCCCACAGGCATTGCGGCCTTGCATGCGAGGGGAGTGACGATCCATTCCCAATTCTTACTTCCCTTGGGGAGTTTTCTTCCCGTGAGAGAAGCAGAAGGTCATTATACAAACCAACCTGGCTTCTACACCCATAATACACTTGGCAGAAAACACCCGCTCAATAATGTCCGGAAGAGTGTGCTCAAATCGCTGGATCTTTTGGTCATTGACGAGGTAAGCATGTTGCGCGCTGATGTGCTGGATGCGATAGATTACCGGATGAAAAGTGCCAGGAGAAATTTCCGGGAGCCATTTGGAGGGGCTCAGGTATTGCTGATAGGCGATCTTTACCAGCTTCCCCCGATTGTCCGGGAGCAGGAATGGCCGGTTTTACATCAGTTTTACAAAAGCATGCATTTTTTTGAGGCCAGGGTATTGCAGGGCTCGGGATTGGTGTATCTGGAATTGGACAAGATCTTTCGCCAGCAGGACGAGACTTTTATCCGGCTGCTAAATCACCTTCGGGAAAACAAACTGGACGCACATGATGTGGATTTGCTTCATCAGCATTACAAGTCGGATAAAGATGCGGGAGAAATGAGTGATGTGATCACCATTACCACGCATAATTACAGGGCGGACCAAATCAACCGGAAAATGTTGGAGGAGTTGCCTGCCCCAGTGAGATCCTATCAGGCGGAAGTAAAGGGGGATTTTCCGGAATCGTTGTATCCCTTGCCGGCTAATTTGGAATTGCGAGAGGGTGCAAGGATCATGTTTTTGCGAAATAACAGTGGAGGAGAAGGACAATATTATAACGGCAAACTGGCCACTGTTATACAGGCCAACCACGCCAACATTACCGTGAAAGACGATGATGGTGTCGAGTTTTTGCTGAAAAAAGAAAGCTGGGAGAACAAGAAGTACATTATCAATTCGGATACCAAGGAGCTGGACGAAGAGGTAGTGGGTACATTTGAACATTACCCTGTCAAGCTGGCCTGGGCGGTGACTGTGCATAAAAGCCAGGGGTTGAATTTTGACCGGGCCATTATCGATGTGGGCCGGGCATTTGCTCCCGGGCAGGTATATGTTGCGCTCAGCAGGCTGAGAAGCCTGGATGGACTGGTACTGAGAACCAAGGTGAATACAGACCTGGTGCTTTCTGATGCAGAGGTGGTCGATTTCACACAGCGTTCAAATGATGAAAGGCATCTTTCTTCATTACTTGCTCAGCATCAGTTAAATTATTTAAACAGCCTTATAGACCAGACCTATGATTTTTGGCCTTTGATGAAGCTGATGGAGGAGTTTCAAAAGGAACATAGCAGTAGTCTGGTATTTGAAGACCCCGAAATGCAGCAGGCCGTTCCATCCGTCCAAAAGCTATTGAATACAGAACGCGGAAATACGGAGAAATTCCGTGGTCAACTTCATGGTCTTTTGAACAAACAGGATACGGACATCTTAAAAGAGCGGCTGGAAAAAGGAACGGCTTACTATCAAAAACTCTTTTATGGCTGTTTTGAAAAAATACTCAACCAAAAAGCCATGGTGGAGCACTTTTCCAAGACCAAATCCTATCAAAAAGGACTGGAGTTATTGGATGAAAATATGAGCAGAAAGTATCTTGATATCAGCAAGCTTCCGGTGCTGATTGTCACCATTGTGGAAGGAAAAATACCTGAAATGATGGAAGAGCATGAGCAGGCCCTATCAAGCATTCGAAAGGAACTGATGAAGGCGGCAAAGGCCAATGCAAGTGAGAAAATAAAGCAAATCAAGTCCAAAACAGGCCGTAAAAAAGAAGGAGAGGTGAAGCTGAAACGAAAAAAAGGGGACAGCTTGGAACTCACTTTGACACTTTTTGAAGCGGGAAAGAAGATTTCTGAGATCGCCAGTGAAAGGGGGCTGGCGGAATCGACCATTAAGGGGCATTTGGCTCAGGGCATTGCTGAAGAGCGTGTGGCCTTGGAAGATTGTCTGCCCCCGGAAGTAATTGATGAAATCCGTCAGGAGCTGGGGAAATTTGAAAATTTAGTAGAGCTCAGGGAGCATTTCCATGGAAAATACGATTACGGCACCCTGAAAATGGTTTTGGCGGGTAGTGAGGTGGAAAAATAAGTCGCTAACAATGCGAATTGTCAAAACAGGTCGGAATGCGAACCTACCCTCACCAGTAGTATTTCCTTTGGCTCTTCGGTCTGTTCCCATATGATGAGCAGATTGGGGAAGACGTGGCATTCCCAATACCCCACGTAGTTGCCTAAGAGCTTGTGTGGCCTCATGTTTTGGGGGATGGCCTTATGGCCGTTTTCAGCAAGAAGCCTAATTGCCTCCTGTATGGCCTGAAGTTCCTTTTTCCTTTTGAGGAATTTTTTGTAATCTTTTTTGAACCTGCTGGAAGGGACTATGCTGTAGCCCGTCATTTGGCAAGATCATCAAAAAGCTCATTGGTATCGGTGTACCGCTTTAGGGAAGGCTTTTCCTTTTGGGCTTCTTCCATTGCCTTTCTCGTCTCTTTGTTCGGTTTATGGAAATTGGTTGCCTTTGCCAGGACTGTTTCAATATAGTTGTTTACGCTCCTGTTTTCCTTTTTTGCCAATTTTTCTATGTAACTGTACAGCTCCCTGTCCAACCTTAATGAAGTCGATTTTTTGATACCTATTGCACCCATTATGATACTGTTTTGGTTTCATATGTAATACACAAATATAGCCAAAAAAGTTTACTGTTCCCTAGTGACAACAGCATATACGGATATTACAAAAGGAATAGTTTCTCATTTATCAGTACCAATCACTTTTTAATAATACCACGATCCTTATATTTCTGTATATAGTGCTGATCGAGTTCTTTGGAATCTTTGTATTTGATTCTCAGCTTCTCCAGTTTTTCTTTCAGCTCTTTCACTACATCTGCATAGGCTGGGTCATCATAGACATTTTTCATTTCCTTAGGGTCATTTTTACGGTCGTACAATTCCCATTCATCGATGTCATAGTAAAAATACGCCAGCTTAAAATCTTCGGTTACAATGCCGTAATGCCGCTTGACCATATGGAAGCCTGGATATTCATAATAATGGTAATATACACCTTCACGGGTCCATTCCTCAGGGCGCCCTTCTAATAAGGGCATCAGGCTTTCGCCCTGCATATCTCCAGGAGCGTCCACCCCTGCGGCTTCCAGAAATGTTTGGGCAAAGTCGAGATTTTGAACCATTTCACTGCTTTTGCTTCCTGCTTTGATTCTTTCAGGCCACTTTACCAGCAAAGGTGTTTTAAACGATTCATCGTAAATGAAGCGCTTATCAAACCAACCGTGTTCCCCCAAATAGAAACCTTGGTCCGAGGTGTAAACCACAATGGTGTTTTCGCTAAGGCCGCTTTCATCAAGGTAATCCAGGATTCGGCCCACATTCTCATCCACTGCAGCAATGCATCCCAGATAATCCTGCATGTAACGTTGGTATTTCCATTGCATAAAAGTGGAATCGTTCATGCTGGGGTACAGCTTTTTGAATTCCTCGTTTATGGGGCCATAAACCGCATCCCATTGTTCCTTTTGCTCTTCTGTGAATCGACTATATTTGCTTTTAAAAACATTGAAACCCCACTCCGACATTTCTTCTACCCCCAGTTCTTTGGCAAGTTCAGGATAGATCTTATTATCGGCAGAAATGGTCATGTGCTTTAACAGATTCATTTCTGCTTCACGGGCAGCGGTTCCCCTGCCTTCATAATCATCAAAAAGGGTTTCAGGCTCAGGGAAAGTCCGCTGGGTAAATTCCTTGTAATGTCGTGGGGCCGGTAGCCATTCCCTATGAGGGGCTTTGTGCAGGTAAAACATCATAAAGGGCTTTTCCTCTTCCCGACGGTTGTCAAACCAGTCAATGGCTAAATCGGTAATGATGTCCGTTACATAACCCATTATCGTGGTGTCTCCCTTATTGGTAATAAACTCCGGATTATAATAATCGCCCTGATCGGGAAGAATTTTAAATTCATCAAAGCCCTTCGGATTGTTCCCAAAATGAAGTTTGCCGAACATGGCCGTTTGGTAGCCGTTTTCATGTAAGAGTTGGGGGAAGGTCACGTTCGTCGTGTCAAAGGGAAAAACATTGTCTATTTTACCATGTATGTGGGTGTGCTTGCCCGTAAGAATGGTAGCCCGTGAAGGAGCACAGATGGAGTTGGTCACCGACGCATTGGTGAATAGCATGCCTTCTTTTGCAATGCGGTCAATGTTCGGGGTCTCAATCAAGTTGTCATCATAGGCACTGATGGCCTGATAAGCGTGATCATCACTCATGATGAAGAGAATGTTGGGCCTCTTTACCTGACTCGTTTTTTCCTGACAAGAATATGCAACGATTGAAACGGTAATCAGTAAAATTCCTCTTACTATATTTATCATATTAGCTAGTTTCATAAGCGTTTTGAGATTTTTCTACTACTCAACTTTTATCGTTCCCACCATTTCCGAGATCCCATTTTCATTAAAGGCCTCGATAGAAAAATAATAGCTGGTATCCCGATCCAAACAGCGCATAAAGTGCTCGGTAGTATCATACACCAGCCAAGACTGGTACAGCTTGTCTGGAGCAATGCCCCAGCGAATATTATAGCCTTGGGCACCTTTTACCGCTTCCCATGACAGGGAAACATCCCGGCGGTCTTCTTCGCGCGATACTTCAAAGCCCTTTACCTTGGTCGGCTTTTTGCCATTTCCAATGCCGAAAACCCTGAACTCGGATAATGCAAAATTGGCACCTGGTACTTTTACATTTTTATACCGTACATATTTTGCATCAGTCGGCTGGTTCAAAACGATGTAGGCATTGGGGGTGTCTTTATAGCTGTCACTTCTGTCCACCACTGTTTTCCAGTCCTTGCCATCCTCAGAAACTTCGATCGTAAACCGATGCCGTAATCCTTCGGTACGGGTATAAATGCCCGATTCATGGTCGTGATAATTCAACTGAAAGGCATATATCTTTCCGGGCTTGTTCATTTCAATCTTCACCCACTGCTGATCATCATTGGCCTCTGCCACCCAAAATGATTTGGGACTTTCATCGGTCAGCACTTTTGAAAGTATCTCTCCGTCATCATTTTTTTCCAATGGCATCTCTTTGATCTCAAACTCATCATCTGTGGAGGTGCTTTTTTTGATCTGCATTTTGGAAGAAGAAACGGTGGCTTTTCCCCTGTAAGAAAGCAGCATCCATCCGCAGTGCTCCCCGGCTTTGGTAGGATGATTGGGAGCATAGCGGGGGTAATCCCCGTAATGGGTATTGGAATACATCAACCCTTCCTCATCAAAATAGGTTGGGAACATACAAAGGCGGCGTTCCCAATGGGAATTTGAGGCCAAGGCCATGGTGGCAAAATGCCAGTATTGACCATTGGTTTGTTTCATGGTAATGCCATGACCGGCTCCATTCGTAAATCCTCCCGGCTTAAAGGACATGGGGTTATTTTCCATATAGGTAAAAGGCCCGAGAGGGGAATCCCCCACATAGGCACCGTCAGCATACACATTGAACTGTGTTCCCGGGGCTGCATATTGCAAATAGTATTTTCCATCGTGCTTGGTCATGGAAGCTCCTTCCATATAGCCTTCTTTTAGCGTGGGGTGAAAGTTGTTTTCTCCAAATCGCTCCCAGCCATGCTCTTCCTCCACTAGGTTGATCAATTCTTCTTTCACTCCAGTTTCAAGAAAACGGTCATTTTTGTTGAGCATTTTCACCCGGATGGGGTGTACATTGGATGAGCCCCAGTAAAGATACGTTTGCCCATCATCATCAATAAACAATTCGGAATCCTGGATATTGTTGGAGATGGAAGCGGTCGGTGTCCATTTACCGCTTTTTGGGTCATCGGTGTACAAGATGCTTCCATAACCGGCGGGGTCTCCCGCAAAATACACCAAGGAATCCTTGTAGTTAAAGGCAGTGGGAGCATTACTTCCTTCAAAAAACCATTGGGCAGGCTTGATAAACTCCCAATTGACCAAATCGGTGGAATGCCAATAACCAAAGGAGCGTGTGACGAACATATAGTATTCACCGCGGAATTCAATCACTGCCGGATCGGCACCGGAACGGTAGGATATGTTTCTGGCAGAATTATAGACCATATAGGTGTAATCTATATCCAGTGGGTTGCAGTAGGTTTGGGGTACTACCTCTTGCGCATGTGTAGCGGTGCTCAAGAGCAGTAGGAAGGATAAAATGATAAAGTTTAGCTTCTTCATAGGTTTTATTTTTTCTCCTTGCTTAAAGTCAGGGGAGCCGCCTCCTACTGGAGACGGTGGGTCCTTGTTTATTTAGCTGATAGGTCGATACTTCTTTTTTCAAAATGCATCAGGGTTGATTTTCTAAGTGATGCGTAAAGTTATTTTCTGCATCTTCTAACCACTGATCCAGCCATGGAGAATAGGTGCTGATGGCTAACTTGTTTTCCTCAAGGTTGATATCCACTATTCTTAGAAAACCATTGCAGCCGTTTCCATAGCCTTTGACCCCTCGCTGGTAGTTGGCGAGATACTGGTAGACCTGATTGCCATGGATACCCTGGCTTATCAACTGTCCGAGGCCTTCATGCAGCACATGGCCTGAAAATGTCAGGACAAAATTAGGGTGCCGGGATACCAGCTTTTTCCAAATCTGCTCCCCATCATTGGGGAGTTGGCCTTCCAAATGTTGACCGATTCCATAAGCCTGCGGGCGCCAGTCATCTCCTTCTGCTTGCCTTTTGTTACCCACATACATATAGCTATGGGTCAGTAAAATGGCCTTGTGGTTGGGATGTTCCCTTACCACTTTATTGGCCCATTCCAGCATGGCATCAGTAGGACCAAATTCCAAAGACAGCACCAACCATCGGGTGCTGTCAGTGGTATAGGTATAATAGGCATTATCGATCTTTCCTGGTTCAAAAACACCTTCTATGGGCGTATTGGTTTTTAAGGTCTCCAACGGGAAATATTTGTTGGCCAATTGGCTATCACGGTTGTCGGCATATTTTCCCGGAGCACTTCCAAAATCATGGTTGCCCAGGCACAATGCATAAGGGACCTTTCCGTTGATATGCTCAAAGTACTTGGCGGCCAAAGCCCATTCTGCTGGAGTGTTGCTTTGGGTGATGTCGCCCACATGAAGGACAAAATCGATGTCCTGGTGGTTTTCTCTCAACCATTTAAATTGGCTTTCCATTATCTCCGGACAGGCTTCCAAATAGGACTGTGTATCCGGCAAGACCACTAGCCTCAGGTTTTGCCCCATTCCCAAATGACAAAGTCCAAATGTAGCGACCAGCAGTAGAAGGCAAAATTTTGTTCTCATGGCTTGCTTTCAAAGCCCAGTTTTTCCAAGCCTTTCTGAATTTCAGGGGCTCCCATAAACAACTCCCAACCAAGGCCTGAGCGGTGATTTTCGATCATGGCTACAATCGGACCTTGGTCGATTGCCAAATACCTTTCTGGGTAGTAGTTGGCCTCTGGGCTCAATGCATCATAAAAACCGTAACGCCCGAAGACTTTTTCTCCATAATTGTAATACAGGTTTTTCATCACTTTTAGGGATTCCTCCGGTGTGTAGGGGATGGAAGATAGCGCCGCTGTGGGGGAGATTACACCCAAATCTGACTTGCCCGGTTTATGTCCAGCGTAACCGGTTACGGTATAGCTGGCGGTAAGTCCCCAAAGATCTTCTCCATAACCCTTGTAGGTATTGTTGTTTTCTATGCACCATTCCCTGTTGATCAAGGTATGGTTTCTGTTCAGATCCCAGTAGTTGGCATATTTGTCCTTTAAGCCTTTAGGGTTCAGGCCAAGGTAGGAATAATGAGCCCAAAATAAGGGACCTCCCATCTGTTCTGCTCCATTGTGTTTAAGGATCAAGTCATGTCCGTAGGCCGATGCATCGGTAGTGATGTCACCACTGCGTGCCCAGCCCTTGTGATAGGCGCTTGCCGGAATGGTGTGGGTAGGGGAGGAAGCTGCCAAGATGTAGGTGATCAGGCACTCATTATATCCCTGAAGTGGGAAGTTCATTTCCCAGTTGTGGGAGGGGGACCAGTGCCAGTACAAGGCATCTTTCCCGTCATAAGTGTACCAGTCCCATTCCATTTCTTTCCAAAGCTGGTCAATCTTATTGGCCAGGGCCTTTTCTCTTTCATTGCCGTCCTTAAAATATTCCCTTACCGCTAAAAGTCCTTGCATAAGAAATGCGGATTCCACCAGGTCCCCTCCATTGTCCTTGGCACTAAAGGCTTTGACCTTCCCTGTTTCTCCAAATAGCCAATGGGGCCACACACCATGAAAGCGGTCAGCATTTTCAAGGAAAGTGGTCATTTTTTCAAATCGTTTGAGGCCTTCTTCCCGTGTGATCCAGTCCCGGTCCATGGCGGCAAGGATCCCGAAGATCCCAAATCCGGTGCCTCCGGTAGTAACCACGGATTGGTCATTTTGGGGATAGACACCATCAATGTGCACCCTTTCCCTGGCCATTCCTGAGTACGGTTCTGCTCCTTCCCAGAAATACCGGAAAGTGTAATATTGAACCATATCGATCAGCTCCTCATCGGTAAAATCTTTGGTGGTGGCCTGAGCTTTTCCAATCTCCACGGACTCACCTTGAGCATTGAGGGCCATGATTTTGTAATGAAGGTCCAAGTTACTTCCCAGATCATTGACGAAATCCATGTATATGGTGTCTTCCAATACGGCCCGTTTGCTGAAGTCGTTGTTGCCAGTGCTTACCCATACCTCATAGCTCGTTGATTCCGCTTGTTTGGGCCAGTGCAGCTCAACATGCCGGTCATAACCTTTTGCAATTATGGGGCTTGGGGTCTCTTCTTCCTTGGGAGAGCAGGCAGCAATAAGGAGCACTCCTGCCATGAGAGAAAAGAAGCAACTAAGTATAAGCTTGTTCATAGTTCAATGGGGTTATTTGTGTTTGGAGAAAAGCCAAGGCAAAAGCGTTGGCTCTGCAAAAGTCGGATCCCAGGAATTGTGGTTGGCATCCGGATATAAGGTGAAATGTACCTCGGCATTTTCCTTCTTAAGGGCCTGATAAACTCTTTGGGAAAGCTCCGGTGGTACAATATCGTCCTTGGCACCATGACTTATCCATACCGCAACATGGGGAGCATATCTTTTGGCCAGGTCAATATTGCCCCCTCCGCAGATGCCCACTGCGGCGGCATATTTTTTCGGCCATCGGCCAAGGGTTTCGAAGGTGCCAAATCCTCCCATGGAAAGCCCCATCACATAGCGGCGCTTTTTGTTGACTTTTTCTTTTTTGCTAATGTGGTCGACCAGGGCATTTACCAGTTGCAGTTGTTCGGAAGGTTGCTCGATGGACTGGTCAAAATCAGGGTCGCCGTTTCCTCGAAGCTCTTTACGAATACTGATATCTATCCAATATTTGTCCTCAGGGCATTGAGGAAAAATGACAATTGCCGGAAAATGCTCCCTGTTTTCAGCCTTTAGAAAAAGGTCGGCACCATGGGCAAGTTGCTTTTCATTATCATTTCCCCTTTCACCGGCACCGTGAAGGAACAGCACCAAAGGGAATTTTTTGCCTTTGTCATAATCCTCCGGATAGAGAATGCGATAAAGCAAAGAGTCCCCTTCTTTGTTGATAAAGACCCGTTTTTCAAACAGCGTCTTGTCCTGCGCTGCCAGCTCAAATGAGCTGGCAAGGGCCATAATGACTGTCAAGAGGATATATAGCTTATTCTTTTTCATGCGCTATTGTTTTTTTCTGATCAAAAGTAGCGAAGCGTTGTGGAGCAGCTAATCTTTCAATTTTTTAATCTTTAAACCTTTCAATTTTATAATCTACCCACCAGCTTTGCGGCTTATTCTTTCCAATTGATTTTTTTCCTTTGGACTTCTTGGCTGTTGGTGCCGATCATTATTTCAAATTCGCCTGGCTCGAAGACATGTTCCAGGCCATGGTTATAGAATTTCAGGTCTTCCTGGCTGAGCTTAAAGCTGATTTCTTTGATTTCTCCTGCTTTCAGGTAGACTTTTTGGAAGCCTTTCAATTCCTGCACGGGCCTGGTGATGCTGCCCACCATATCCCGGGTATACAGCTGTACTACCTCAGCCCCATCGTACTTGCCTGCATTGGTGAGGGAAATACTGGCCGTCAAAGTTTGCTTTCCTTGCAGTTCAGAGCTGCTTAGCTTTAGCTCACCGTAATTGAACTTGGTATAACTCAATCCGTAACCAAATGGATACAAGGGTTCGTTGGGAACGTCCAGGTAATTGGAGCGGAACTTTTGGAACCATTGGCCTTCAGGTAAAGGCCTTCCCGTGTTTTTATGGTTGTAGTAAATGGGGATCTGTCCGGTGTTTTGAGGAAAGGTAGCCGTGAGTTTGCCCGAAGGGTTAACAGTCCCAAACAGTACATCAGCAATGGCATCTCCTGCTTCACTGCCAGCAAACCATACGTTCAGAATGGAAGGAATATTTTCAGTTTCCCATTTGATGGCCAAAGGTCTTCCTGTGAAGAGGACCATCACTACTGGCTTGCCTGTTTTTGCCAGTTCTTTTAACAGCCTTCTTTGGTTTGCAGGAAGCTCAATACTGCTTCGGCTGGAAGATTCGCCACTCATTTCTGCCGATTCTCCCATAGCAGCCACAATGATATCCGCATCTTTGGCAACCTTTAATGCTTCCTGGATCAGTTCATCTTCTGATCTTTCGTCCCGGTAGGTGGGTTTGCCAAAAACACTGACCCTGGATTCCAGCAAGGAATCGGCCACGATATTGGCTCCCCGGGCTTGAACAATTTTCGCCTTGTCCCCAACGGCATTTTTGATGCCTTGCATCAAGGAAACCGACTCTTTAAACCTGCCGGCCACACTCCAGGTTCCGGTCATGTTTTCTGCATTGTCCGTCATGGGGCCTATCAGCGCTATCGTGCCGGTTTTTTGAAGGGGAAGAATATCTTCCTCATTTTTCATGAGTACCAAAGATTGCGCAGCAATCTCGCGGGCAATTTTTCTGTTTTCGGGCGTGAAAATTTCAGTTTCGGCTCTTTCCAAATCGCAATATTTGTAGGGATCATCAAAGAGGCCTAGCTCGAATTTCTTCGCCAATATCAGTCTGCACGCTTGGTCAATTTGCTCCTGGGTAATCGTTCCATCCTCTAATGAAGACTCTAGGGTGGAGAGGAATCCCTCGCCGACCATGTCCATTTCCACTCCCGCCTTTAGGGCCAATGCAGAAACGGTTTTGAGGTCTCCAATGCCATGGTCGATCATTTCGTTGATGGCGGTATAGTCGGTGACCACAAATCCATCAAAGCCCCATTGGTTTCGGAGCACCTCGGTCATCAACCACTTATTGGCACTGGCAGGGATGCCTTCTACTTCATTGAAGGAGGTCATGACTGTTCCCACACCAGCTTCAATGGCCGCCTTATAGGGGAGAAAGTATTCGTTGTACATACGTTGACGGCTCATGTCAACGGTATTATAATCCCTGCCGGCCTCGGGTGCTCCATATAGGGCAAAATGTTTGACACAGGCCATAATGGTATTGTTTTTACTAAGGTCTTCACCTTGATAGCCCTGCACCATGGCTTTGGCTATCTGAGCACCCAAATAGGGATCTTCACCGCTGCCTTCGGACACACGGCCCCATCGCGGATCCCTTGAGATATCGGTCATAGGGGAAAACGTCCAGTTGATTCCATCGGCGCTGGCTTCTTTGGCCGCAACCTGTGCTGATTTTTTGATCAAGTCCATGTCCCAGCTACAGGAAATGCCCAGGGGAATGGGGAAAATCGTTTCATATCCGTGGATCACGTCCATGCCAAAGAGTAAGGGAATGCCCAGTCGGCTTTCCTCTACCGCCACGCGCTGGACGTCCCGGATTTTTTCTGCGGTTTTAATATTAAAGAGACCGCCTACTTTTCCTGCTTTGATTTTTTCTGCAATATTGGAGCTGGAAGCCTGGCCGGTGGTGAAGTCTCCTGCGGCCGGTAAGTTCAGCTGTCCTATTTTTTCCTCCAAGGTCATCAGGGCCATTACCGAATCAGCCTTCAGTAAGAAAGGGTTTTCCGTATTGGCTTGTCTTTTTGAAGGCATAAAGGCCATCATTAAACCTCCGATGACCAAAAGAATGAGGATGATTTTTTTCATGATAAATGGTGTTTTTGGTCTTTTAAATTCAATCAGATTTAGGTTCCAGAACACGTTTTATTAATTGTTTTGGTAGTTCTTTAAGGTAATCACAGCCCTATCAGTAGTTGAAATCCAGCTTGTCCAATCCAGATTTTATTTCCTGATCACTCATAAATAAATCCCATAGCAAGGCCGATCGGTAATTTTCAATCATCAAAATGATAGGGCCTTGGTCTATGGCCAGGTAGGAATCCGCATACCAGCTTTCTGTAAGGTTGAAGGCATCATAGAAGCCATATTCCCCCCAAAGCTTATCCCCCAAGTTGTAATAGAAAAACTCCAAAGCTTTCTGGGATTTTTCGGGAGTGTAAGGGTAGGAAGAAAGTGCTGCCGTGGGCGTAATGACTCCACGGTCATTGGTAGGAGAGTGGGCACTGTACCCACTTTCATTATCGCTGGCAGTGAAGCCCCAGTTTTCTTCGGAATAACCAATAAACCCCTTGGGGTTTTGGACGGCATGTGCTTGGTTGATCAGGCTGTGCTGGATATTTTGTTCCCAATAGTTGGCATATTGATCGCTCAGGTTTCTAGGATCCAGCCCCACAAAAGAATAATGGGCAAAGAATAACGGGCCACCGTAATCATTTCCCAGTGGCAACTGGTGTTGGTAATAGGTTTGTCCGTTTCTGATGTTGCCATTTCTGGCCCATCCAGCATCATACACCCTTTTCTCAATGGGGTGTGTAGGAGAGGCAGCTGCCAATACATAAACGATCAGGGATTCATTATATCCTCGAACAGGCAGGTTCATTTCCCAGTTGTATTGGGGCGACCAATGCCAGAAGAGAACATCCCCTCCGCCTTTTGTGTACCAGTCCCATTCTACCGTTTCCCAGAGTGCCGAGATTTTATCGATAAGATTTTTTTCTGAAGGGTCATTTTCACTCAGGTAAGCCCGGACAGTCAAGAGTCCTTGGACCATAAAAGCTGTTTCCACCAAATCCCCTCCGTTGTCTTTGGCGCTGAAACGGATGGTAGTACCTGTTGATCCGTTCATCCAATGAGGCCAAACCCCATGAAACCGGTCTGCTTGAGCGAGGAAATCAACGATTTTGGTCCATCGATCAAGGGCCTGCTTACGGGTGATAAAGCCTCTTTCCACTCCTACGATAAGAGACATCACACCGAAGCCTGAGCCGCCGATGGTGACCGTGTTTCCAGAGCTGTTTCTTTCCCGAGCCAGTCCACTAGTAGGGTGGGCAAAGTCCCAAAAGTACTTAAAGGTTTGTTCCTGCACTTTGGTGAGCAGGGCTTCTTCGGATAGGATGGGAAACTTCGGGGTATCATCGATGACGGTATAGAATTCTTTGGAAAAACCGGCGAAGTCTTCTCCCTCGGCACCGATGGTGCCTTCCTCAATTGAAAATTCATAGCGTGCAATGAATTCCAAGGGGGCGGATGAAGTGATGGTTACTTTTCGGTCATTATCGGCATAGACAAACTGTAGTGAAGAGGAAGAAGGTCCTGACAGTTTGGAAGCCCCTTCTAAAGATTCCCTATTGATGGAGCTGCTAAAGAGAAGCTCGGCCCGAAAATCAACCGGCACCTCCTGGGTTTTATTGGTCCGGGTGTTTTCGCTTTCGGGAAGATTGAATTCCACCATCTCCAACTCTCCCAATAAGGTTTTGAACTGGATTTTTTTTCCTGGAAAGCTGGCTCCGCTGGATGCAAGTAGCGTATTGGAAATTTCCAGTTGGTAAAGACTGTTGGTTTCCAGGGTACCTACGGTATTGATGGTAAGGGTTCGGTTATTGGAAATTAAGTTGGTGGTAAAATTTACACCACCATTTTCGGAGCTCAACGATATAGCGTCAGCTATACTTGCAGGATTTATGGCTTGTGAGAAACTAAGGCTGATGGATCGGTCTATCGGGGCCGTTTCCGTGATAGCTCCCTCCAGATTAAGCGCTATATCCCCAATATGTGCCTGAATCAAATCCAAAGCAGGCGAGGCTTCTTGCTCCTTATCACAGGAGGTGAACAGTGAAAAAAATACGAAAGCAAGGAGAAGTCTTTTCATTTTGGGTATAGTTGTAGTGTAAGAGGGCTCCATTTATAGTAGGAACCCTCTTTGAAAATGTTTAAAGAACTCTTAAGGCAGTTCGTTGCTGATAATGTTCTGGATTTCTTCCTGAGTAAGTGCCTTGTTGAAGATACGAAGCTCATCCATATAGCTAAGGTCAGAAAGGTGGCCCCATTGGGTAAACCTTGGAGCTCCTGAAGCAATGGAAAGGACATCACATCCTGCCCAGCCAACACCGCTGAAGCTTCCTTGCTTCACTACTTCTCCATTGATGTAGACTACGCATTCTGAACTTGAAATAGTAAAGGCAATATGAATCCAATCGGTGGTGACGGTTGGGTTGATCGAAGCAGCATCTCCACCATCAAACCAGCTGTCCGCGGACCCGTTGCCCACGTTAAGTTTAATGGTTTGTCGGGTGGCACTTCCTTCCCTAAACAGCCTGAAACCGGCCGTTCTGTTGTTCATGGCATTAGGATTGGCTTCATCAGGTGGGCCAATCACCAAAATCCCAGATCTATCCGGTGATGCATTGATTTTGTACCAGAAAGAAGCACTGAATTCCTGATTCAGCAGTCCTGTTGTAGGGAAGGTCAGGTAGGCGCCGTTTGCTCCGGCATAAGCATTGGTACCTTCCACACTTTGTCCGGCAAAGCCCGGGTTACCTACTTCCATAGCCTCTGTAATGGTCACCAGCTCCAGGTATTCTCCGTCAAATGGCAGGTAAAAGATCTCCCCATCATAGACCGGTTGATAAGGCTCGGCTTTTTCGAAGTTTACTGTGCTGGAAGTACTTTTACCGGAAAGGTCACTGGCTGTAATCGTCAAAGTATGCTCGCCATTGGTAACATTATCGAATGCATGTTCGATAATGGCCCTTCTATAGTCCGCGAAAGTAGTATAGCTTCCGATCTCCGTTCCGTTCAGCATAATGCTGATATCCTGAATCTCAATATCATCCATTACTTCAAACTGGATATCGATGGAGGTGACCTCTTCTGTGACCCGGATCAGGGTTCCTTCAGCAGGAAAGTTGATCTGGATCTGGGGGGGCGTTTCATCAGGCCCCGGTTCTACAAAATTGATGTCGTCGATATAATTGTCTGTGCAAGCAAAGCCAATGGAAAACAGCCCTGCTAACAATATATTTGATGTTAATTTCATTTCTTTTGGGTTTGAGTGTTACCGTTGATATTATTGCTGCTCAGCTGCCTCTTTTAGCTGCGGAAGGATGGACTGTTGGCCTAGAGGATAAGGTAAAAACCTGTCCTCATTATTGTATTCCCTGCCAGCATAGTCGAGCTCGCTGGTTCTGTCATAGCGCACCAAGTCATAGAAGCGAATACCCCATTCTGTGGCAAATTCAGCATACTTTTCATCCAAAACCTCGTCCAGGGTAACACCACTGATAGGGCCAAGGCCAGACCGTACCCTTACTTCATTGACAGCCTGATCTGCTGATAGGGCAGCACCATTAGCCCCGTTTACCAAAGCTTCTGCATGCATCAGCAATACTTCTGAATAGCGGATACAGGTAAAGTTTTTGTTTTCACCATAAGTGAAGCGCCCTTCCGTTAACTGCACCGAAGGCAGGTAGAACTTGCCGCTCAAGAAATTGTATCTAGGATGGTTGTTAAATCTATCTCCATCTTGGCTTACATTGCTGACCCAACTTGGAAGTGTGGCATAGTTCGGATCCGATTGGATTTCGGCCATTCCGTTAGGGGTGAACAATACAGTGGTTTCCAGCCTCTCCCTTTCTCCTCTGTCCAGCATGAACTTAACGTATTTTACAGTAGGCTCCCAGAATCCCCAGCCGCCACCTGCACCACTTACTGCAGGAGTCCAGCTTGAAGGACCAAAGAAGTTCCACAAATACCTGTTGACAGTTCCTGTGGAAGTGCCATAATCAGAATACTGGAATTCCAAAAGGTTTTCATTGTTCAATTTTCCTGGGATTTTAAACAATTGGTAATAATCCTCTTCCAGGTCAAACTGTCCACTGCTGATGATTTCACTGGTGGCATCGGCTACGGCCTGAAAATTCTTTAATTCCAGGTTGGCCATGGCTTTCACCGCCAAAGCTGTATAACGCGTAGCCCCTCCGGGAAGATCAGTCCGTTGGTTAGGGTGCACACTGGGGAGGTTAGGGATGGCCTCATCCATTTGGTCAGAGATGTGTTGCATCACTTCCTCAAAAGACGCCAGCTCGATATCAAAAAGGTCGCTGGGCTGGGAGCTTTGCGGTATCAATATCCTTCCCCAAAGTCTGGCCAGCTGAAGCAGTTCAAAAGACCGCAACACTTTTATCTCTGCTATATACTGGCTGGCATTGGCAGCACTGGCCCCTGCTTCCTGGTACTTTTGAATTTCTTCCATTGCTCCATGCCAGTACAAGATATCTGTATAGAGATTTAACCAGGTGGAGTTGTACATCCAGAAGTTGGGATCATACTGGAACAGATCCGTTCTGATCAGGGGTTCTTGGTCACCTGCAGCGTTGACATCATCTCCTCTGACACCGATTATTGGGAAAGTTTCCCACTGGATGGCGTTGAAGTCCGCATAAGCTCCATAAAGAAGCAGGATCATGTTTTCAGACTGGGTATAATCTGTCTTTTCAGCGATCAATTCGTTTTCCAATGGCTCGTCCAAAAGCCCGGAACAGGACATGATAGAGCTCAGCCCCATCAACATCGCCAAAGCATATATTTTATATTTTGTAATTCTCATGGTTATTTTCAGGTTTTCAATTAAAATTTAACATTCAATCCAACCGTGTAGATAGCTGGGATAGGGTAAACCTGACGGTCTATACCGTCCGGAACCTCAGGGTTGAACCCATTATAATTGAAGATGGTCAGCGGACGTTCCGCAGTCAATGTCAGACGTGTAGCAGGCATGGCCAGTCCAAACAGGTCTTTGTTTAATAAGGAATAAGCAAGTTGCACGTTTTGGACCCTGAAATAGGAACCATCTTCCACGAAGTAGTTGCTGAAGTTTTGGTTCCAACCTTTTCTAAGTCCTGCAGCTGAAGGATACCTGTTTGAGGTGCCCTCGCCCCTCCATAGATTGGTGGCCAATTCGGCATCGATATTCGTGTCATTGGTGAAGATGACCTCACCCCGTTTCCTGTTTAGGATTTTGTGACCGGATTGTCCTTGAATCAAAGCGGAGAACTCCAGGTCTTTGTACTTAAATCCTATATTACCACCATAGGTTAACTTTGGAAGGAAGGAGCCTAAAATGACCCTGTCCTCGCTGTTAATTACTTGGTCTCCATTTTGGTCTTTGAAGATAAGGTCTCCAGGAACCAAATTGTTTTCAGCAATGAATTCGTCCGTATATCCACTGTTGTCTATCTGTCCCTCATTTTGGAACACTCCTATAACTTCATAACCAAAAAATGCCTGATAAGGGTCACCGATTCTGGAGGTTTGTCTAAATTCAGCAGATCCGGCGCCCAAAGCATCTGCTCCACCAAGACTCCGCACGGAATTTTTAAGTGTGGCAAAATTACCGCCAATGTAATAGCTGAAGTCTTCGCTTATGGAGTTGGACCAGTTGATCGCCACTTCAAGGCCTTGGTTTCTGATCTCTCCGACACTTCTTCTTTCATTGGACCTTAATACCGGAGGGATGATGCCCACCGCTAGATTTTTGGTGTCCCGGATAAAGTAGTCCGCTTCCAAGGTCAGACGGTCTCTTAGGAAATTGGCGTTGATACCAAAGTTCATCTCTTCAGTGGTTTCCCATTGATCGATCAGGTCGAAAGTAGGGTTCAAATGCCGGCCGATAAACCGAACGTCATTGATGGCTGTATTGGTTTCTTCCAGCGTAGGAACCCCTACGGATGGAGTAATGCCATCATTCCCTAACTGTCCCCAGGAGGCTCTCAACTTCAGGAAACTGATGCCACTGACATCGAAGAAATCCTCTTCGGAGATCACCCATCCAGCACCGATGGTAGAGAAGTTACCCCAGGTCTTTTGAAATTTGTTATTGCCATCCCTTCGGAAAGTACCGTATAATAAATAGCGCTCATCAAAGTTGTAAGAAACCCGTCCAAAAAACGAGAGGTAATACAGTCTTGAATTGATCGTGCTTCCGTTGGTGTCGCCAATATTATCCAGATTAAAGTTCTGTGCATTGGATAGGTACCAGTACTGTTCATTTCCCCTCAATGGATCTGGATTCAGACCTTCTCCACTGGCAAAAAGCACTTCACTATATTCACTTCTGTAGGATTGGCCTGCAGTGGCTGTAAGAAAATGTTTTCCCCAGTTGTTGCTGTAAGTGAAGTAATTGTCCACGATCTGATCAAATCCTGCTCCGCTTTGTCTCCTTAGGGAGGACTGGAATTCGGTTACTCCGTCATTATAGGCAAAGTTTACGTTGCGCTGACCGATGTAATCAAATTTGTAATTATAAGCCGTTCTGAAGGACAGCTTGTTAGGGATCAAATCAATGTTGGCATGAAAATTACCGGTTATTTTGGCAATATTATTCCTGTTGTCATTATAATAAAGCGGGTAGAAGGGGTTTTGGCTTCCCCGATAACCGATTTGCTGGGCATTGGAAAGCTGGTTGGGAGTGGCTGCGGTGTTTTGTTCATCAAATACCGGGATGATTGGTACGGCAAAATAAGACCTGAACCAGGCTCCGTTTTCTCCCACATATTGTCTGGCCACACTGAAATTAAAATTACCACCTACTGTAATCCACTCTTTGATGTCGGTATCTAGTTTGGCTCTGATATTTACCCTTTTGTAATCATTTCTGGTATCGTTTAGCAAACCGTCCTGGGCAAAGTAGCTTCCACCAATGGAGTATTTTGTTTTGGTACTGCCACCGTTGAAGGTAAGGCTATGGTTCTGAATGGAAGAAGGGCTCATGATCTCTCCGTACCAGTCTGTGCTGACATTGGGGATATTGGGGTCGACCCGGCTTCTTCCGTAACGCTGCATGGCATTATTGACAAAAGCAATGTCTGCTGTAGAACCCGTTTCATTAATGTACTGAACAAACTGCTGGCTATTGGCCATTTTGATGACATTTTGAGGGTTTTGAATCCCATAGTAGCCATTGTAGACGATTTCAGGAGCTTGCTCGTAATCACCTGATTTGGTTTCGATCAGCACCACACCGTTAGAGGCCCTTACCCCGTAGATTGCCGATGCAGAAGCATCTTTCAAAACCGAAATACTCGCAATATCATTGGAGTTGAGGAAATCGATATTGTCAAAAAACATTCCGTCCACAACGTATAGAGGTGCTGCATTTCCTTCAAAGGATCCAACGCCCCTCACCCGAACTGTTGGAGAGGCTCCCGGTGCACCACTACTTACGATCTGCACACCAGCCACTCTACCCTGTAGGGACTGCATGGCATTTGGGGAGGGCGTTTTGACAATATCTTCGGTTTTTAAGGTAGTAATAGCCGAGGTCAGGTCTTTCTGTCTTTGGGTACCATAACCGATTACCACAACCTCATCCAAAGCGCTGACATCCTCATTTAAGGTGATGTTGAGCATTGTTCTTCCGGTCAAGGGGACTTCCTGTGTTTCAAATCCGATAAAGGAAAAAATAAGCGTAGCATTGGGGGAATTGACGGTCAATTGGAAATTTCCATCCAAATCAGTTACCGTACCGTTATTGGTGTTCTGTTCCAGAATATTGACGCCTGGAATAGGCTCTCCTCCGGAATCAAGGACCTGTCCGGAGACATTGGTTTCCTGCGCAGTGGCGATGTTGATGATGCTTAAAAAAAGAAACATCACCGCTAAGGAAAGTTTTCCAAAATATTGGATTTTGGGTTTCCATGATTCCTTACTTGGGCGTAAAGGGTTAATCATACGTATTTGGTTTTGGGTTTGAGATTGATAAAATTCAAACGTTTGCAATTTGCCCCGTTTGACTCTGGAAATGTAGATGAAAGAAAAAAATCAAACGAAAAAAATCTTATAATCTTAGCTTTTTAGTAGGTTTTTTAGAGTGAAAATAGGGGTGGGAATTAACGGTTCAATATCATGAAAATGTTTCTTTAAAGGCTTTAAAGAGGGTTTTTTCGCTTTAGTATCACACCAAAATACTATTGTGGAGGAATCTTGTTGATTCCTGTGCTTAGGAGAGGGGCAAAGGGTTTTATTTGGATTTTTCTTTTTCCTCTTCCATCATCAGGATGTCGTACCAATGTGGGTTTTCCAAGTCATGGGCTTCTATATTTTGCTTGGTCTTCTTTCGAAAGTTCCACACGGTATTTTTGCGAAGGTCCAGCAATTCGGAGAGCTGATCCAATGTTTGCTTTTCTGTATTGGCAATAAGGTCATAGGCGATGTAAAATGCCTTTTCCAAGGGGAACTTGACGCCATGAAAGATGGTGCCCGCAGTAACGGAATCGATATGTCCACAGCGGGTACACCTACGGGTAAAAAGTTTAGGGCCTTTGGAGCTTTTCGTATTCCCACATTGCCTACAGGTAAACCCCTTGCCCCATTTAAACTCTTCCAAATGCCGTAGACATGCGGATTGATCAGGGAAAATGCGTTGAAACTCCTCATAAGACAATAACTGGTTGGTAAGCCGGGCCTGAAAAGAGGCCTTGATGCTGCTTTTCAGTTTCCAGTTATCTTTGTCCAATAGGGAATTGATGCGCTTGATTTCCTCATCTTTTTCCATTAGCTGCTGGTTATAATCTTCCAACAGACTGTTCTTTTGTGCCAGCTCCTGGGTCCTTTCCTGCACTTTCATTTCGAGTTCACGGTTGACCTTTTCTTTTAAGGCATAGTTGATTTCTATCTGCTTGATGGTTCTTTTCATTGCCCTGTCCCGGTTGTTTTTCAGGATTCTGATCCTGTCCCCCAAGGCAAAAGTCAACAACAGCATTTCCAGCAGGAATGCGATGTGCAGGCTGTAATAGATCAGGGTCATATGGGGGATGACGGCGGCATTGACCAGCACTTTTACTACCACTCCGACAAATAGTACTCCATAGGCAAATACAAAGAAACGGGCCACTTTATAGCCCCTTGACCAAATGTAAATACTCGCAAAGAAGATGAAGAAGAAAGGAATAATGTCATAATACCTGATTTCGAAAAATTTGTGGTCGTACAATAAGCCGATAAGGAACAGGACTGACTTGATGCATAAAATGCCTATCAGTGTATAATGGATGCCTGGAGAACGGTATTTGGTGTTCAGAAACTTGATTGAAAACAGAATGGCCCAAACCACAATCATGTAACTGAAAATACCATTAGCAATCTGGTTCCAGTCCGGATAATTCGGCCATAGGTACTGGAAGGCGATACCGTCCACACACATGGCATAAATGCCCACACTTATCAGGTAAAAAGTATAATAGAGGTATTTGGTCTCCCTTACCGCGGCATAAACCAATAGGTTGTAAAGGCCTATGATGGCAATCATTCCATAAAAGATGCCATAAACAAAGTACTCATTCAGGGCATAATAAATGAAGCGGTTCACCGAGCGGATGGCGATTCGGATGTCCGCTTTTTGTCTCGATTGGATTTTTACATAATAGTTGTCGATCCCCTCTTCAAGATTTTTAATAATCAGTTCAAAATTCTTATGCTTGAACTTTCTGGAACCAAATGGGATGGCATCACCCAGAAGGGTTTTTCTGTATTTGCCGTTTTCTTCCGGAGCGTAAACTTCCACCACATCCATGGTTTGGTCATAAAATTCCATCAGCCATTTTTTGGTGCTTTCGGGCGTTTTGTCAATGGATAGTTTTACCCAATAGGTGTGGTCGATGTCAAATTTATTTTTATTGAAGGCTGGCCTGATTTTAAAATTCTCCTGGAATTTTGGCTTGATAATGTCCTGGAATGTAAGTTGGTTGGTGCTGTCTTCAAAAAATTCCAATTGACCAATAGAGAAAATACGCTCGTCTAGGTTATCGTCGATTTTTAAGGTAAAGCTCCCAGAGATACGTTGGCCAAGAGACAGGGAACTGATGCCAAAAAACAGTAGGATAAATAGTGTTAGCTTTAAATTCTTAGCCATTACTTTAACTAGGGATAGGTTATTTTATAGGGTAACTATACTTAAATTAATCAATTATAGTTGTAAATTCTCTCGATAAAGTTATCAATTTATTCAATTTCTTGCTTGAAGCAGCGGATAAGATGAAAGTGAACTAAAATTTATCCTTATGATAAAAACGATAAATCCCCGAGATATTACTGTGGCAGAGTTTCATGCGTATATGCTAGGCGCGATAGCTCCACGGCCGATTGCTTTTGTGAGTAGCATAGATGGCTCGGGAAACGTTAATCTAAGTCCATTCAGTTTCTTCAATGCTTTTGGCTCCAACCCCCCGGTTTTGATTTTTTCACCTGCCAGACGAGTGCGGGACAATACCACCAAGCACAGTTTGGAAAACGTGAGGGAAGTGCCGGAGGTGGTGGTAAACATCGTGAATTATGCCATGGTTCAACAGATGTCTTTGGCGAGTACAGAATATGACAAGGGGGTGAATGAGTTTGTGAAATCGGGTCTGACCGAGGTGCCCTCCAAGTTGGTTGCTCCTCCGAGGGTGAAGGACGCCCCGGTGGCATTTGAATGCAAGGTAAGGGAGGTAATTTCAGTAGGAGAGGAAGGCGGAGCGGCTAATTTGGTGTTATGTGAAATACTGTTGGCGCATATTGAAGAAGGTGTCTTGGACAGCCTCGGAAGGATCGATCCCCGTAAATTGGATGCCGTGGCCAGGATGGGGGGAAGCTGGTATTGTAGGGCTAATGGAGAAGCGTTATTTCAGATCGATAAGCCGGTTCAGAACAAGGGGATAGGAGTGGATCAAATCCCCGAAAGGATAAGAAACAGTGTGGTTTTGACTGGAAATGATTTGGGAAGATTGGGGAATGTGGAAGCATTCCCATCCGAAGCATCGGTAAACCTTTATGGGGAAACTGCTGAAATGGAGGAGATCAGGGTGAGGTTTCAAAATGACCCCGAAAGCCATGTTTTTCATCTTCACCAATATGCCCATGAACTTTTGAAGGAAGGGAAAGTAGAAGAAGCTTGGCTAGCTTTGCTGCAATATTATTAGAGCGTTAAAGTTGGGAATTTAACTTGCGTTTGTGCTATGTTTAGCTAAGTACAGACATTTGCCATGGACATGTTAAAGGCCGGCAAAATTTAGTTTTTATCCGAATACATCCGATGTTTTGGAATCCAATAGCCTTCCCGTTTCGCATTTAAGGATTCTATAGGGATATTTTTTCAGCAATTCATGGTTATGGGTGGCCATTAAAACAGCAGTTCCCTGCTTATTGATATCCTGAAAGAGCTTAAAGATTCCATCTGCCACTTCCGGGTCCAGGTTTCCAGTAGGCTCATCCGCGAGTAGGATGGAAGGTTCATTGAGCAATGCACGGGCAATAACCACCCTTTGTTGCTCACCTCCGGAAAGCTGATGGGGCATTTTGGTGGCGGCACCGCCAAGGCCTACCCTCATCAGGACTTCCACCATGCGGCTTTTCATCTTTGACCTGTCTTTCCAGCCGGTTGCCCTCATGACAAAGTAGAGGTTCTCGGCCACCGTGCGGTCTGTAAAAAGCTGGAAATCCTGAAATACTATGCCCAACTTCCGGCGGAGATAAGGGATTTCTTTGGTTTTTAGTTTGGTCAGGTTATATCCTACTATACTGCCCTCTCCCATTTTTAAAGGAAGGTCCGCATAAAGTGTTTTCAACAGGGAGCTTTTTCCACTTCCTGTACGGCCAATTAAAAAGACAAACTCGTCTTTTTCGATATCAAAAGAAACATCTTGAAGGATGGCGGTAATGCCCTGGAAGATACAGGCATTATGAAGGCGGACTACGGGGTCGTTAGAAAATACCATAGATTTTACAGTTCAAGCTTTTGTAATTTACCAAAGGGCAGCTCCTTGATCAAGCTTTCCATTTCTTTTTCTTTGCCTTCCAAACCAAACTTTTCGAGGTTTTTCAAGGGCCTATCTGCCCTGAAATAGGCAACAAGAACAAAGTGTTCGTCTCTGATCTGGATATAATCCGGGATTTTAGCTTTGCCTTTGACCTTTATGATATACATAAGCTTAATGGATGTGTGAAAGAAGGCGAAAGTTATAGTATAACGCCATGAGATAAAAATATTCTGTTGATTAAAGAAAGAATTAAATGGGGGAGGAGATGGTTCATTGGGGTTCGGGATGGCAAATCCCGGCAGCATCGATATGGATTGGTAGTTCGGGATTGCAAATCCCGAACAGCGTAGCCGATCAGCATTACAAATCCAGAAGAGCAATAAATAGATTGGTAGTGCGGGATTGCAAATCCCGAACAGCGTAAAAGCTTAAAGAGGGAAGAGAGCTGGAACGGATGGTTAGTAGGGTTCGGGATTACAAATCCCGAACAGCAGTCCACAATAGCAGTCCCGAACAGTATCGATCCCGAAGAGCATTGGTTGAATGATGACCTACCTCCAAGCTTTGCCATGAATCTCCGCAAACAAAAAACCACCAACCCTCACCCTGTTAAGAACAACCTGGCGCGTGGTTGGTGGAAAAATAAAAGATTTTTAAACTTATTATTTAGCGGCTGCTTTGGCGTGGTCCGCAAGGAACTGGGCAAGTCCAGAGTCGGTAAGCGGATGTTTCAACAGACCGGTAATCACTTTCAATGGGCAGGTTACCACGTCAGCACCTATTTCAGCACATTTCACCAAGTGCATGGTGTGTCTAACAGAGGCTGCCAATACCTGGGTATCGTAACCGTAGTTTTGATAGATGTGTACAATCTGCTCGATCAGATCCAATCCGTCAAAAGAGATGTCATCTAATCTTCCAATGAAAGGAGAAAGGTAGGTAGCACCGGCTTTGGCAGCAAGGATCGCCTGGCCAGCAGAGAATACCAATGTGCAGTTGGTTCTGATCCCTTCGTTGCTGAAATATTTGATCGCTTTTACGCCATCTTTGATCATAGGGACTTTCACTACGATCTTGTCATCTATTTTGGCAAGTTCCTTACCTTCTTTGATCATGCTTTCAAAGTCGGTGGAAATTACTTCGGCACTTACTTTATCATCTACGATATCACAGATGGCTTTATAGTGGGCCCTTACATTATCGTCTCCTGTGATGCCTTCTTTAGCCATTAGGGAAGGGTTGGTCGTCACACCATCCAATACGCCCAGGTCATAGGCTTCTTTGATCTCATCCAGATTGGCTGTGTCAATAAAGAATTTCATTTGTAAAACGGTTTTTGGTTTTGTATGAATATGGGCTGTAAAGTTAGGTGTTTATTTTGAAACTTAGCCAAAAATAATAAATGTATTTTTTACAATTAAAAGTAAAGACAAAAAAGAAGCGGCATCGCACCGCTACAACCGCCTACCCTTGCTTCCTTCCGGACCTGGGGGATTTGGCAGGAGCTGGTCGTGCCGCTTGAGTACAAAGGTACAT
Organism: Echinicola sediminis; assembly: GCF_054777495.1. Taxonomy (NCBI): domain Bacteria; kingdom Pseudomonadati; phylum Bacteroidota; class Cytophagia; order Cytophagales; family Cyclobacteriaceae; genus Echinicola; species Echinicola sediminis. Next base: position 52,133 of record NZ_BAAHAP010000007.1, read on the forward strand.
CAAAAACTTCCCTTTGCAAAACCTACCCTGAAAATATCTTTGGGCTTTTATTAAGGCCTTCTGTATCAAATAGAAAAAAATGGCAGCATTATTGAGTTTTCAATGAATAGAACCAGAGTTAATGAAAAATGAAAAGACTACTCATGATTGTTTGCTTAAGCTTGGCCCTAGGCGGCTGTGCAATTCTTAATAACCGGCCAGACTATGAGGTGGGAATGGAAGAATCCGATTTCCTGAAAATACACAAGGATGCCGTCATCAGTAAACTGGATGAAGGGCAAAGGACCTATCGCGTGGTAAGGGATGAGCGTTTTTATATCCTTGCCACTTTTGAAAACGGGAAGATGGTCAAGCTGGAAGAAAAAGAGCTCCCTGCTTACTGGCACCACAATGGCCAGAAGAAGGAACAATAAGCCTTCCTTGGCTATCGGACACCTTTTAGATAGAGGTTAAACTCCAAAGGGCTACAAGGTTCGAATTCATCGACTTCAAGATCATCATAGATTTCCTCATCGAATTCCATGATGGTCTTTTCTATTTTTCCGGAGGGATGGATGATCAGCTCTATTCCTGAATAATCATCGGGATTGACCTGTACGAGTACTTGGTAATCATCAAAGGTCCTTTTGAAATATTTTGCAATGATTTTGGCCATGTTCCATTATTGAATGATGGGTCAAAGATAAAGCATTACATACTAAATTTTATTTTTATTTAGCTTTAATTGAGGGCCTGGAATAAGGGCGGAAAGAGGAGAGCTGTAAGCGGGGATCATTGGTTTTCAAGAGTAGGTTTGCCATAGTTTAACGTTGAGTTTTATTCTTTACTTGTTTCCTGGAGTATATGGAGATAGCCCTTGTAATAGGATTGCTTGTGATAGCAGTGGTGCTTTTCGCCACTGAAAAGCTTTCCATAGATATTGTTACTTTGTTGGTGCTGATCATTTTGGTCCTTTTTGGAGTGCTCAATCCAAGAGAGGCTTTTTCGGCATTTAGTAGCGATTTTATCATTATGCTCGCCTCTATTTTTGTCATTACCGCCGCCATAGAAATTTCCGGTATCATGGATTTTTTGACCGAATATGTCAGCAAAACAAAGACGGCGGAGGTAGTCGGAATCATACTTTGGATGACCCCACTCACGGCCCTGGTTTCGGGGCTGATGAATAATACGACGCTTACGGCTTTAATGGTGCCACCCCTGCTGGGGATTGCCCGTAGGTTTAATATTTCTCCTTCCAAGTTGTTGATGCCTATGGCCTTTGCCAGTATTGTGGGAGGCTGCTGGACCATTATCGGTACTTCCACAAACATCGCCGTCAGGGGCTATCTCTTTAAGGAAGGATTCGGGCAACTCGGCATATTTTCGATAGCCCCCATTGGACTGACCATGGTCGGGGTTTTCGTCATTTATATGTTTACCGTGGGACGGTTCCTCATTCCTGACAGGAAAGTAAGTAAGCTTTTGGAGGAATATAAGGTGCGCGATTATATGAGCGAGGTGAAAATTTTGAAGGGGTCAAATCTTATCGGTCAAAAAGTTTTTGAATCAGGACTTTCCAATTCTGGCTTTCGCATACTGAGTATTATTCGGGATAAGGTCAAGTTTTATCCTGACGATACTTCCGAGTTCCGGGAAAATGACCTTCTCCTGGTCTACGGAAATGTGAAGGACCTGCTTGCTGTTAAAGAAAAAGCAGGCATTTCGATTATGGCCGATACCCTGAACTCCTATTATAAAAATGAGCAAAATGATGAAATGCATTTGATGGAGGTGTTGATTCCGGCGATTTCCAATTTGGTGGGAAAGACCGTAAAGAAGGCCGAGTTTGCCAAACGGTATGGCCTGATGGTAGTGGCGGCACACAGGGCTGGGAATCTTTTGTTTCAAACCATTGGTTCACTACGGCTTCAGGCGGGTGATCTGCTTTTGGTGCAGGGAACGGCCAAGGGGTTTGCCAATATTTCTGATCAACACAACCTGGTTTTGTTGGAGGCTCACAAGATCAACCATAACCGGATAAGGAAGGGGATCATTACCATCGCCTTGTTTGCTTCGGCGATTTTGTTGACCACACTTGAAGTCATTCCCTCTGATATCGCATTTTTGAGCGCTGCGGTGACTGCGGCACTTTTCCGGACGATCAACCCCGAGGATGTTTATCGAGCGATCGACTGGAAACTATTGGTGCTGATAGGAGGGATGACGGCCTTTGGGACTGCGATGGAAAACTCAGGAGCGGATGTGTTTATCTCCGAGCAGATCATATCGGTGTTTAAACCATTTGGAGAAAAAGGTATCATGCTAGGTTTTATGGTCATCACCGTCTTGCTTACCCAGCCGATGAGCAACGCAGCAGCAGCTTTGGTGGTGCTTCCTGTGGCCCTTCAGAGTGCCTTAATGCTGGAAGTAAACCCCTTGACATTTGGCATAGCCATTATGCTCTCCGCATCAGTATCCATCGTGACGCCTTTTGAACCCAGTTGCCTGCTCATTTTCAATGCCGGAAAGTATAAGTTTTCTGATTTCATAAAAGTAGGCGGTCCACTTACCTTATTGCTGTTGGCGGTGATCTTTTTTATGGTTCCTCTTTTCTGGCCATTAAAAGGATAATGGGTGGGGATTGTCGTTTTTATGGTCACTCCATAGCAACACCGTTTGTACAGAAAGCAAATGAAACTTTAGGGAAACTGTGTTGGGGATTTATCAGATGGTCCCTACTGTTTGAAAGGATGCTCGTGTAGTGAGCTGATAATGAGAAGTGTTTTGTTTTGCTGTAATGGAATGTCAAGAAATAAGAGTATAAAAAGTATAATTTTTTGCAATTAATTTTTTTGTAAAATAAAATGGCTTTATAACTTTGCGCTAAATCAAATTATGAAAAAAGTAAATACTCAATATTGGTGGTGGCAAACTCAACTTCTTAATTGGGAAGGACAGCTAGCTATTGCCTAAATCTGAGTAATATAACCATACATAATAAGGCTTGCTGGATTCCCGGTAAGCCTTTTTTATTTTATTTTCTGTAATAACCATGGACACAAAACAACATTTTAAGATCAAGACACGGTATAAGAAGCTACTGGCCGATACCATCACCCCGGTGAGTATCTATCTTCAGGTCAGGGATAAGTTCAAAAACCCCATCCTTTTGGAAAGTTCTGATTATCATGGACAGGAAAACAGCTATTCCTACATCTGTTTTAATCCTATGGCTACTTTTTCATTCAATGGCGATGAGGTCATTGAAACCCTGCCATCAGACCAAAAATTGAGTTACAAGTTGAAGGCCGGCGAAAAGTTGGTAGATAAACTTAGAGGCTTTTCCAGCAAGTTTGAAGACGGAGAATCCAACTTTAAGTTCATTTCCAATGGGCTTTTTGGCTACATGCAATATGATACGGTAGGAAGCTTTGAAGATATCAAGCTCCACAACACGGAAGCGTCCGATATTCCGCAGTCCTATTATGCGGTATACAAGAATGTCATAGTAGTGGACCATTTTAAAAATGAACTGCACATTTTTGATCACCATATCAATGGAGAGGGAGAAGGAAGCATCGCTAAAATAGAAACCCTGCTGAACAACAAAAACATACCTTCCTACTCGTTCAAACTGGATGGAGAAGAGACTTCCAACTACACAGATAATGAGTTTTTGGACATTCTCCGTAGAGGAAGGGAACATTGCTTCAAAGGGGATGTTTTTCAAATCGTACTTTCAAGATCCTTTACTACCGGCTTCAAAGGGGATGAATTTAATGTGTACAGGGCTTTGCGCTCGGTCAACCCTTCCCCTTACCTGTTTTATTTTGATTACGGTTCCTATAAGGTGTTCGGAAGTTCGCCGGAAGCGCAAATTGTGGTCAAAGGAAGAAAGGCCACGATCTATCCGATCGCCGGAACCTTCAAGCGTACAGGAAATGATCAGGCAGATGCTGAACTGGCTACAAAACTGTACGATGATCCAAAGGAAAATTCCGAGCACGTTATGCTGGTAGATTTGGCACGGAACGATTTGAGCAGGTCTTCTGAAAAGGTTGATGTAGAGGTTTTTAAGGAGATTCAGTATTATTCCCATGTCATCCACTTGGTGTCTAAAGTCACCGGAATACTGCCCGAAGATGCCAATCCCCTTCAGTTGGTGGCGGATACTTTTCCTGCAGGAACCCTGTCCGGGGCGCCAAAATACAGGGCGATGGAGCTGATCGATGAACTGGAGCAGACCAGCCGGAAGTTTTACGGGGGAGCCATCGGCTTCCTGGGCTTTAATGGGGATTTCAACCATGCCATCTTGATCCGGTCTTTTGTTTCAGAAAACAACCAGTTGAGGTTCCAGGCCGGGGCAGGGGTGGTCGCCAAATCATCCATAGAAAGCGAGCTCCAGGAAGTAGCCAATAAACTCGAAGCCCTCCGGGTAGCCCTTAAAACCGCCGAAGAGGTTTAAAGGAAAGAAGAAAATAAAGTTGAAATGTTGTAATGTTGGAAGGTTTATGGCAAAAGTCGAACGGTTTGAGGATTTGAAGATTTGGCAGGAGTCCATTCAGTTAGGGGTTAGAATATATGCCTTAGCTGATAAAGCTCCGTTGGCCAAAGATTATAGATCAAGGGACCAGTTGATTGCTGCAGCCATTTCAATATCCAATAACATAGCTGAAGGATTTGAATACAATAGTAACAGGACTTTTAGGAAATTCCTTTACTACGCCAAAGGATCAGCAGGCGAAGTTCGAAGCCAATTGGCCCTGTTAGAGAAAGCAGAAAGAATTTCAACAGAAGAGTATGAAAGCCTTAAAAACGAGTTGATTATACTGTCCAGTAGAATAAAGGCTTTTATAAACTACTTGGATAATTACGAAAAAAAATGAAGTTAAACAGAAGAGTTATGTTGGAAAGAAACCTTTAAACTTTCTAACATTTAACCTTCAAATATCCTTGTGATAAAGATGAAAATACTAGTACTCGATAATTACGATTCTTTTACTTATAACCTGGTGTATATCATCAGGGAGCTGGGGTATGGGAAGCAGATGGACATTTTCAGGAATGATAAAATTTCTGTGGAAGATGTGGCTGCGTATGATAAAATACTGCTTTCCCCGGGACCAGGCGTTCCGGCCGATGCGGGGATAATGCCAGAGTTGATCAAAAGATACGCCGCAGAGAAGGATATTCTAGGGGTTTGTCTGGGCCATCAGGCCATTGGAGAAGCCTTTGGCAGTGGTTTGAACAACCTGACCGAGGTGGTGCATGGAGTAGCCTCAGAGGTAAAAGTGCAAAAGGAAGACCTGCTTTTTGAAGGTGTTCCCGAGAGGTTCAAGATCGGAAGGTACCACAGTTGGGTAATTGATGAAACCACGCTGTCGGATGAACTGGAAATCACCGCCAAAACCCCGGATGGACAGATCATGGCGGTGAGGCACAAACAGCATCAAGTTCGTGGGGTACAGTTTCACCCGGAGAGCATCCTTACCGAACATGGTAAGCAGATTGTTCTCAATTGGATTAAGGGATGATCTTTTAGCCAGTAATCACTAACTTAACAGAGTAAAGAAACGAACAACCATAAAAGTCAGGGACATGGCGTTCCTTAAATCAACACAAGCATGAAAGAGATTTTAAATCATCTTATAGAACATCAAACCTTAGGGAAAGCGGAGGCGAAGGAGGTGCTTAAAAATATTACTTCAGGCCAATACAACACCAGTCAGATGGCGGCTTTTATGACCGTCTATATGATGCGGAGCATTACCGTGGAGGAGTTGGCTGGTTTTAGAGAAGCGATGCTTGAGCAATGCATCCCAGTGGAGATCGCAGAGTATGATGCGATGGATCTCTGTGGTACCGGAGGCGATGGAAAAGATACCTTTAATATTTCCACACTGTCTTCCTTTGTGGTGGCTGGTGCGGGTCAGCATGTGGCCAAGCACGGTAATAATGGGGTGTCTTCCATTTGTGGCTCCTCCAATCTCCTGGCCCAGTTCGGTTACCAGTTCACCAATGACATTGATGTGATCCGGAAAAACCTGGATGAGGCGGGTATTTGTTTTCTTCATGCCCCTCTGTTTCATCCGGCCATGAAAAATGTGGGGCCTATCCGTAAAGATTTGGGGGTGAAGACCTTTTTCAATATGCTCGGCCCAATGGTAAACCCCAGCTTCCCTAAAAAGCAGTTGGTGGGGGTGTTCAGCTTGGAGTTGGCAAGGTTGTACGGATATCTTTATCAAAACAATGATGCCAAGTTCAGTGTGTTGCATGCCCTGGACGGCTATGATGAAATTTCCCTAACGGGGGATTTTAAGATGATTTCAAACCGGGGTGAGCGTGTGATTTCTCCAGCCTCAATTGGCTTGCCTAAAGTGCATGCCGAAAGTATAGCGGGAGGGAAGACAATAGAAGAATCCGCTAAAATATTTAATACCATCCTTCAAGGGAAAGGTACGGTAGAGCAAAATGCCGTGGTGATTGCCAATTCTGCTGCAGCTCTTTATACGGCTGATCAAAAGTTGACTTTTGAAGAGGCCATTGAAAAGGCCGAAGCATCCCTGAAGGGAGGCCAAGCGATGAAGGTGTTCAAGGCCTTGGTGAATCCAAAAAAATCGATATCCGTAGCATAACAGAAAAACATGAATATACTAGATAAAATCATCGCCAGAAAAAAGGAAGAAGTAGCGGAAAGCAAAAGCTTGGTTCCGGTAAAGAAGCTGGAGCGGAGCATCTTCTTTGACAGTAAAGTGGTTTCGATGAAGAAATATGTCACCAGGGAGGATAAAACCGGGATCATAGCAGAATTTAAACGCAAATCCCCCTCCAAGGGAGTGATCAATGCCGGGGCTTCTGTGGAGAAAACCAGCATCGGGTATATGCAGGCCGGGGCTTCTGCCTTGTCCGTTTTGACGGATAAGGATTTTTTCGGAGGGGCCAATGAGGACTTGACCACTGCCAGGAAATTCAATTTCTGTCCTATCCTGCGAAAGGATTTTATTATCGACGAATACCAGATTGTAGAAGCCAAGTCCATTGGGGCTGATTGCATTCTTCTTATTGCAGCGGCCCTGGAGCCCAAGAGATTGGAAGAATTGGCGTCTTTTGCCCATTCATTGGGAATGGAAGTGCTGATGGAAGTACATGATCTGGAAGAGCTGGAGATGGCACTTAATCCGCACTTGGACCTGGTAGGGGTCAATAACCGAAGCCTGAAAACCTTTGATGTTTCTTTGGATACTTCTTATGGTCTGGTGGACAAGATTCCTGCTGACTTTGTGAAGATCTCCGAAAGCGGCATTTCAGATCCCAGGACCCTGGTGGAGCTGAAGGCTGCCGGATTTGATGGCTTTCTGATCGGTGAGAATTTTATGAAATCAATCCGTCCCCATCAGGCCGCGCTTAATTTTATGAATAAATACAAGGAGCTGAGTCCTGATTTTGACGCTCAGGAAGTCTAGGTCATGTTGGTAAAAGTCTGTGGAATGCGTGAACCGGCCAATGTACAGGCACTGTTGGAAGAAGTTTCCCCGGATTTGATGGGGATGATCTTTTATTCCAAGTCTTCCCGTTTTGTTCAGGGGGATTCCTCTGTGCTGGCAAGTGGGAAGGTGGCCAAAGTGGGGGTGTTTGTCAATGCTTCCTTATCCGAGGTCCTGGAAACGGTGGAAGCTTTCAAGTTATCTTATGTGCAGCTTCATGGGGATGAAAACTCCGCCTATGTGAAGGAACTTCATTCCAAAACAAGGGCGGAAATCATCAAGGTGTTCCGGGTGAAAAAGGATATAGACTGGGAGGAGCTAAGGGTATTTGAGCCTTATGTGAAGTATTTTCTGTTTGATACCCAGACGAAACACTTTGGAGGCTCTGGAAAGAAGTTTGATTGGTCGGTGCTGGAAACCTACCCTTTGCAAAAGCCCTTTTTGCTGAGTGGGGGAATCGATGAAAACAGTGTGGTGGCGATCCGCCAACTGGAGAAAAAAGTGCCTTTGATGGCTGGAATTGATATTAATTCAAAATTTGAGCTTGAGCCGGCTTTGAAGGACGTGGCCAAGATCAGGACATTTGTATCCGCCCTCAGGGCAAGTTAAAATAGTAAACCATATTCGCCTTATTGGAGAAGGCATTAAGGATAAAGTTATGATTAAAGTTGATGAAAAAGGGTTTTATGGCAAGTTTGGTGGGGCATACATCCCCGAAATGCTGTATCCCAATGTAGAGGAACTCAGGAACAATTATGAGCAAATCATGCAATCCGAGGAGTTCAAAAAAGAATTTCATGGACTTCTAAAAGATTATGTGGGAAGACCAACGCCCTTGTATTATGCGGCAAGGCTTTCAGAAAAATACGGAGCCAAAATTTATTTAAAAAGGGAGGACCTTTGTCATACCGGTGCCCACAAGGTGAACAATACGATCGGCCAGATCATATTGGCCCAAAAGCTCGGTAAAAAAAGGATCATTGCCGAAACCGGGGCTGGTCAGCACGGTGTGGCCACGGCAACCGTTTGTGCGCTTATGGGGATGGAATGCACGGTCTATATGGGTGCGATCGATATGGAGCGTCAAAAACCGAATGTCGAGCGGATGCGCATCCTTGGCGCAGAAGTGGTACCAGCCACTTCGGGGAGTCAGACCCTAAAAGATGCCACCAATGAAGCGTTGCGGCAGTGGATCAACAATCCAGTGGATACCCATTATATCATCGGTTCGGTCGTGGGACCCCATCCTTATCCAGAGATGGTCGCCAGGTTCCAATCGGTCATCAGTGAAGAGATCAAACGTCAGTTGAAAGAGAAGGAAGGCAGGGAAAACCCTGACCTGGTAATTGCCTGTGTAGGTGGAGGAAGTAACGCTGCGGGAGCTTTTTATCACTATTACAATGTACCGGAGGTGCGTTTGGTAGCAGTGGAAGCTGGAGGACTGGGGGTTGCTTCAGGCAAATCAGCCGCGACGACTGCTTTGGGTACTCCTGGAGTATTGCACGGAAGCAAGACTTTGCTGATGCAGACAGAGGATGGACAGGTGGTAGAGCCTCATTCTATCTCCGCTGGCTTGGATTATCCAGGCATTGGCCCGGTGCATGCCCACCTTTTCGATTCGGGAAGAGGGGAATTCTTTGCCGTCAACGATGAAGATGCAATGAAAGCTGGTGTGGAATTGAGCAGGCTGGAAGGTATTATCCCAGCTATTGAATCTGCCCATGCCCTGTCGGTATTGAACCAGGTGAAGTTCAAATCATCGGACATCATTGTGATCAATCTTTCCGGTAGGGGAGATAAAGATTTGGATACCTATATAAAGTGGGGCGGATATTAGGTGCAAACTAGCTAGTATCAAGTAGCTAGTATTAAGTATTAAGAATAAAGAACCAAGAGAAAAGATAAAAGAGGATTGTCGGTGAAGTTGAAGAGGGAAAGAAGGGGTGTGCTTTCAATTTTACAATGTTTCAATCTTTCAATCACATAGCATGAACCGAATAGATCAATTATTTAAAGACAAAAAGGGGAATATACTCTCCATATATTTTACGGCCGGTTTTCCTCAGCTTGAGGATACTCTTCCCATCATGGAAGCGATAGAAGCAGCCGGTGCCGATATCATTGAAATAGGCATGCCCTATTCAGATCCTGTGGCTGATGGTCCTACTATCCAAGAAAGCAACAAAGTGGCCCTTGATAATGGGATGAACATGAAAAAAATGTTCAGCCAGCTGGAAGGGATGAGGGAAAAAGTAAACATTCCGGTGGTGTTGATGGGATATCTTAACCCTATCATTCAGTACGGGATAGAGGCCTTTTGCAAAAAGTGCTATGAGGTGGGCGTAGATGGATTGATTGTGCCCGATCTTCCTATTCAACAGTACCAGGAAGATTATAAGGCATTGTTTGACCAATACGAGTTGCGCAACACCTTTTTAATATCGCCTCAAACCAGTGTGGAAAGAATCCGGGAGATAGACCAGCAGTCGGATGGCTTTATTTACATGGTTTCATCCCACAGTATTACCGGGGCCAAGACGGGTATCAGCGATCAACAAATTGATTATTTTGAGCGGGTAAAGGCCATGGATTTGGAGAACCCCCGATTGATAGGTTTTGGGATTTCTGATCACGATACTTTTTCCAAAGCCTCATCTTACAGCAATGGAGCCATCATAGGAAGTGCCTTTATCAAGGTGCTGAGAGAGGCCAAAGACCTACAGCAGGACATCAAAACGTATATTCAAGCAGTAAAACAAGGATAGTCATGATCATACAGGTAAAACCGGATATATCGGAAGCACAGAAAGAAAATCTGATCAATGAGATCAGTAAGGTGGGCTATAAAATCACTGAAGTAACCACTCAAGAGGGAACGTATTTGGTGGGGATAGGCAAATCTGATTTTGACATCAGGAAATTTGGACACCATGAGGGCATCCAGGATATCCATATTGTTTCCGATGACTACAAGCTGGTCTCCAAGAAATGGAAGGTAAAACATACTTCTATTGATCTGGGTGACGGGGTGTTTATCAAAGAGGGCGATATGGCTGTTATGGCAGGTCCCTGCTCCATCGAAACGGAAGAGCAGATTGTAAAAGTGATCGATCACCTTAAGGAAAATGACATCAAGATCATGCGTGGAGGGGTGTACAAACCCCGAAGCAGTCCTTATGCTTTCCGTGGTTTAGGTATCGAAGGCCTGAAGTTGTGGCATGACCTGGCCAGCAAGGCGGGGATCAAGATCATCACTGAGGTGATGCAGGTTTCCCAAATTGAGGAAATGCTTGATTATGTGGATGTTTTTCAGGTAGGAGCCCGAAATACACAAAACTTCAACTTGTTGGATGAGCTGGGCAAGGTGGACAAACCTGTAATGATCAAACGGGGGATTTCAGGTACCATAGAAGAGCTTTTGCAGTCTGCAGAGTATGTTTTTTCAGGTGGAAACGAGAAACTGATTTTGTGTGAAAGGGGAATCAGGACCTATGAGAAAGCCAGCAGAAACACATTGGACCTGAATGCAGTGCCAATTCTAAAAGATAAGTCGCATTTGCCAGTGGTAGTGGATCCATCCCATGGAATAGGTATCCGGAAGTTTGTGCACCAAATGGCCCTGGCAGGAGTAATGGCAGGAGCCGACGGGATCATTTATGAGGCCCATGAGGTGCCGGAGAAAGCCTTTTCGGATGGTCAGCAAACCCTTGATTTCGCACAGAGTGCCCAGTTGGCCAAGCAGATCAGGCAGACCTTTGCTATGAGAAAAACATTTGATCTGTTATAAAAACAGTTGGTAATCAATTCATGAACATGTATATTTGTCCATCATGATTCAGCATCAAACAGTAAAATATTACAGCTATTACTACCATATCCTTTCCATAAGGGATTAGGGGTGCTGTTGTATACAAAACTGTAAAGATAGTTAAAGGCCTGATCCTATTTGGATTGGGCCTTTTTGTTTTTGAACATGGTCAAAATAATTATCGTAAATTTATTAGGAACTAACCCAAATATAGTATGGCAGACAAATCAGCAGATTGGGTCTTTAAGGATCCCAGATTAAAGGAAATGCAGCAGGATTACAAGGCGTATACCAAAGAGGATTTTGAAGTGTGGAAAATCCTGTATGAAAGGCAGATTGTCAATCTTCCCAAGGCAGCTTCGCGTGCCTATCTGGAAGGGATCAAAGAGATCAATTTTAGTCCTGAGCGGATTGCCAATTTCCAGGAAGTCAATGAGATTCTGGCCCAATCTACCGGATGGGGAATCCAGGTGGTGCCCGGACTCATTGATGATGACCTCTTTTTTGGGCTGTTAAGAAACAAGCGGTTTCCTTCTTCCACCTGGTTGCGCAAAATGAAACAACTCGACTACCTGGAAGAACCGGACATGTTCCATGATGCCTTTGCCCACATGCCCTTGCTTACCAATCAGCCTTATGTGGACTTTTTGGAAGACCTGAGCGGGATTGCGTTGAAGCATATTGACAATAAGTGGGCGATAGAACTGCTTTCCAGGATCTACTGGTTTACCATTGAGTTTGGATTGATCAGGGAGGAAGGTGAACTGAAGATTTATGGAGCGGGGATCCTGAGTTCCGCTGGAGAGACCAAATTCAGTCTTAGCAATGAGCCTGCGCATATTGATTATGATGTGAAAAGGATGCTACAAACCCCCTATTGGAAGGATAAATTTCAGGACAAGTATTTTGTCATAGAAAGCTACGAGCAGCTGTATAATTCCATCCCCGAAATAGAGAAGCGTTTGGAAGAGGAACTGACCAATTCTTCGGTGGATTAAGCGGTCCGTTTAGCTTTTTTGTCAAAGGGGCAAAAATTCTGAAAAACCATCTTGGTGCCAAATAGAGACAAGAATACCTTCATAAATAGGGAATATTGTTTAATTTTGGGTGTTCGGAAAATTGAACAGATAGCTGTGGAACAGCACAGGAAATTAGAAACCGAAGCAATAGACCTTGAAGCTTCCTTTAGGACTTTGAGGTCTATTTAGCTTTTAAGCAGTGATAAATTAAATGGATGTAGCCATCATTAAGTACAATGCCGGGAATGTTCAGTCGGTATTGTATGCCATGGAGCGATTGGGCGTGAGTGCCAGGTTGACCGATGATATAGAAGAAATCAAGAAGGCGGACAAGGTGATTTTCCCGGGGCAGGGAGAGGCCAGTTCGGCCATGAGGTACCTGAAGGAAAGAAAGCTGGACCAGCTGATCAAGGAGTTGAAACAGCCCTTCTTCGGGATATGCCTGGGCCAGCAGTTGCTTTGTGAACATTCGGAAGAAAATGACACGGAATGTTTGGGGGTTTTTCCCATCAAGGTGAAAAGGTTCCCTCCATTGGATAAAGTCCCCCATGTGGGCTGGAATAATCTGGAAAACCTGAAAAGTCCTCTGCTCCAAGGCTTGAATGATAATGATTACGTGTATTATGTCCATAGCTATTTTGCGGAGATCCATCCGGAATACACCATCGCCAGTACGCATTACCTGGAGGACTTCAGTGCCCTTTTGCACAGGGATAATTATTATGCCATGCAGGCCCATCCAGAGAAAAGCAGCCTTTCCGGAGAAAAAATATTAACCAACTTCTTGAATTTGTAATCATGGAAATCATTCCAGCAATTGATATTATAGGGGGCAAATGTGTCCGTTTGACCCAGGGAGATTATGGACAAAAAAAGGAATATGCCAACAATCCCTTGGAGGTAGCCCAGAAGTTTGAAGGTGCAGGGATCAAAAGGCTACATTTAGTGGATTTGGATGGAGCCAAGGCCAAGACCATCGTCAATAAGGCGGTGCTGGAAAGCATCACCTCCAATACTTCCTTAAAGGTGGACTTTGGTGGCGGTGTCCAGTCTGATGAAACCATACAAATGGCCTTTGAAGCGGGAGCATCACAGGTGACCGGAGGAAGTATTGCAGTAAAAAATCCCGAGTTATTTGAAGGGTGGATCAGCAAGCATGGGGCAGAGAAGATCATTTTGGGAGCCGATGCCAAAGACAGAAAAATCGCCATCAGCGGATGGGAGGAGACCACCGAAGCTGATGTGGTAGATTTTATCAAATCCTATCATGCCAAAGGAATTAAGTATGTGATCTGCACGGATGTGGCTAAAGACGGTTTGTTGCAAGGCCCATCCATCGATCTATATAAAGAAATTCTTCAGGAAATCCCAGGCATTAGATTGATCGCAAGCGGAGGGGTTTCCGAAGTAAGGGATCTGGAAGAGCTGGAGAAGATTGGGGTTTTTGGTACTATCGTGGGAAAAGCATTTTACGAGGGAAGGATTTCTTTAGAACAGCTTGCTTCATTTGTGGGGTAGTTAGTGGGTGATACAGTTATTAGGTGATTAAGTTACAGAGTTATTAGGGCGGGGGCCGGCATTGCTGACCCAATGGCTTCAAAATAAAAGATATGTTGACCAAGAGAATTATACCTTGTTTGGATATTAAGGACGGGCGAACCGTGAAGGGAGTGAATTTTGTGGATCTTAGGGATGCCGGAGACCCGGTGGAACTGGCCAAAGTTTACTCGGATGAAGGAGCTGACGAACTGGTGTTTTTGGATATCACCGCTACCGTGGATAAGCGGAAAACACTGGCAGATCTGGTGACTAGGGTAGCCAAAGCCATTAATATTCCATTTACTGTGGGGGGAGGTATTTCCACTGTAGAAGATGTAAAGGTATTGTTAAGCGCCGGTGCGGATAAGATCAGTATCAATTCGGCGGCAGTGAAGAGGCCGGAGGTTATCAATGAAATGGCCGCGGAGTTTGGCAGTCAGTGCATCGTGGTGGCCATAGATACTCGGAACATCGACGGGATTGATTTTGTCCATACCCATGGAGGCCGGAAGCCTACTTTGCTGAAGACCCAGGAATGGGCCAAAGAAGTGGCAGAGAGGGGAGCGGGTGAAATACTGTTGACCAGTATGGACCATGATGGCACCAAAGCAGGCTTTGCCAACGATCTGACCAGTGAAATTTCCTCTGCGCTCAAAATACCGGTAATTGCTTCCGGTGGAGCAGGAAGTATGCCCCATTTTATGGATGTATTTACTGCAGGAAAAGCGGATGCGGCCTTGGCAGCCAGTATTTTCCATTTCAAGGAAATAGGTATCCCGGAGTTAAAAGGGTATTTGGGCAAAGCAGGGGTAAGTACAAGGATTTAATAGAGATAGTTTTAGTGAACAAACCTGTGAAAAAGCAGGAGTAAATAATGGAAGACTTAAAGATAGATTTTGAAAAAGTAAACGGTTTGGTGCCGGCCATCATTCAGGATGCCAACAGCAATAAGGTGTTGATGCTGGGGTACTTGAATGAGGAAGCCCTGAAGCAAACACAAGAAAGCGGAAAGGTGACTTTTTTCAGCAGAACCAAGCAGCGACTTTGGACCAAGGGGGAAACTTCGGGGAACTTCCTGTTGGTCAAAGACATCAGCGTGGACTGTGATAATGATACATTACTGATCAAAGTGAACCCTGTGGGGCCTGTTTGCCACACCGGGGCAGATACTTGCTTTGATGAGAAGAATGATTCCAAAACGGCTTTTATCGATCATCTGAGGAGCATCATCAAAGACCGTAAAAACAATCCTTCGGACAAGTCTTATACTGCGTCTCTTTTTGCCAAGGGAATCAATAAGGTGGCCCAGAAAGTGGGAGAGGAAGCGGTAGAGATCGTTATTGAAGCCAAGGACGATAATAAGGACCTTTTTATGGGGGAGGCAGCGGATTTGCTGTTCCACTATTTGGTGTTATTGGAAGCCAAAGGTTACGAGTTGGATGAGGTGATGGAAGTACTTATCCAAAGGCATCAAAAATAATTAAGCGGACCAGGTTTTTGAAATTTGAACCACAGATTAACACGGATAGAAGAGTTTTTGTCTGTGGTTGATTTATATCCTATAAGGGAGGATTTCCTGTCAATAGACAGGAAATTCCTTTTGCAAGCCCTCAAAATCATCGATCATTTTCCAGGAAGGTTCTTGAATGAGTTGTCTTTCCGAAGGTGGGAAGCTTCCGTTGGAGATATAATGAAGGGCCGCATTTAACCTTGGTTCTTCAGGATTTCCCCAATCATAAGAAAGTCCATCCGTGGCCCTGTAATCAACAGGAAAGCCTTCGTAGTATTCTGCCTTTCCATCGGCGTTGGCAGTGGAAAAGGTGATGGGGACCAATTCTACCTGATATTTTTTAAGCGCTTTGTTGAAAGCTGAAACAGGAAAGGCCCCTACAGGTTTGCCATAGGTGTTTTGGCCGATAAGTAAGATGTCCATATAGGGGTTTAGACAGTTGATCGTCAGCTCGCTGGCTGAGGCAGAGCCACCGGAAGTGATAAAGAAGATCCTGCCCAATTCAAGCCCCCCTTCTTTTGAAAAAGCCGTGGCATCATCCAGATCGGTTTTGTTAGGATTATGGCGGTTGGTGTACATTACCTTTCCATCGGCCGAGGCGGGAACAAGCCTGTTCATGATTTGTTCTGCCACACTGACGGAACCACCTCCATTATACCTCAAATCTATGATCAGCTCATCGATGTTTTCGGACTCAAAGTAGTCAAAGGCTTCCTTCACTTCTGTACTTTGGGTCGGGGAGAGGCCTGCAGTAGCCTTAAAGCTATTGTACGCGAGGTATCCGATTTTTTCATTGTTTCTATCAATGGTTCCTTTGTAAAGAACAGAGTTGGATTGGTAGTTTTCTTTAGGGATGGTTCTTGTGATGGTAGAACCATCTGGCAGTTCAAAGGTGAAGGTGTTGGTTTGGCCGCTTTCATTGGCCCCAAGGTCGAAACGATATCCTGCCGATGTTTTATAGTCTGCAATTTTCCGGTCATTAATTTGGATGACCTTCCATCCTCTTTGCCATCCGTCTTTTCCGGCTGGGGAGTCCTCATACACAAAGGCCAGGTACAGTTCTTCTTCACTGTTCAGGGCCCAGCCAAATCCATGTCCCACATTTTGTCCGGTAAAGGCTTTGTCAAATGCCTCAGGGGTGGTAAGGTAGGACCATCGGTCCAGTTCCTTGTATTTCAGTGCTTCCAAAAGCTCCCCATACGATTGGTAAACAGAGAAGTCAACATGCTGGGGAAGTTCCTCGTTCCAGAAGTACCACTCATGCATACTGGCGAAGATGGCGGTTTTTACCGTGTCCTGTATATAGATGGGGTCATCGATTTCGTCCTGGCAGGATGTACCCGAAAACAAGATAATTATAAGTGCGAATAAGGTATAGAAAGTAGATCTCATCAATGTGTTTATCATGTGCGACGGAAATATTAACGTAATAACTGCGGCCAATGGTTTTGGGTTCATGAATTATGATTATCCACAATTGTGCCAGTAAACAAAATCATCAAGAAGATGTACTCGCATCTACCAAAGCCAAGTTAATGCGGATTGTTTTGGTGTAATTTATTTGCAACATCAGAAAAGCGAATACACCAAAGTTCCTTTGTGGTAAGAAAGCGTGTAATCAGATTTGAAGTCAAGCCAATTTCAAATGTAGCGGATTATTCCCGAAAATTTAAAACCTCCTTCACGCATTCATTGTTATAAGAGGAGTAAATCAAAATGATCATGGAAAAAACGAGCACAAAAAAAACAACCAAAGTAGATAAAAGGGCAAAAATCATCAACGCTTTTAAAAAGCATATTTTGGATCATGGAAAAGCACCTTCTTCTGTGTTTAAGTTTACCCAGGAGCTGAAAATGAAGGAGGTGGATTTTTACGCATTTTTCTCCAATTTCATCGGGGTAAAGCGTGCTGTTTGGCAGGAGATATTTGAAAATACCCAAGAGGTTTTGGAGTCCCAGGAGGTTTATAAGGACTACAGTTCCAGAGAAAAACTCCTGGCATTTTTTTATACTTGGATCGAAGAACTCAAAAAGGACAGAAGCTATCTTTTGGCCCTTTACGGTGAGCAACAGCTGCCCCAGTGGTCACTGCCCAGCGAATTGAATGGATTTAGGAAAGACTTTAAAGAATACGTAAAAGGGATTCTGGAAGAAGGAGAAGAGACAGAGGAAATTGCCAAGCGCCCCTACATCAGCGAAAAATACGATGAGGCCATTTGGCTACAGGTACTTTTTGTCTTTAGGTTTTGGGTAAAGGACCATTCCGCAGGTTTCGAAAAAACCGATGAGGCCATTGAAAAATCCGTCAACCTGGCATTTGACCTAATGGGGAAAAGTGCCTTAGACACTTTTGTGGATTTTGCCAAATTCCTTTACCAAGCAAAATAAAATCAGATGGAAGCAGATAAAAGAGAACAAGGGGAAATCCCTGTAGGGAAGGTACAAAGGGCAGCCAAATTCATCAAAACAGGAGCAAAGGTAGGCGGGAATTATGTGCGTCATTATGCCAAGAAAATAGCTGATCCCCAGCTGTCCAGAGAAGAACTGGATAAGGACAATGCCAATGATATTTATACTTCCCTAAGTGAACTGAAAGGGAGTGCATTGAAAGTGGCCCAGATGATGTCAATGGACAAGAACCTGCTGCCTAAGGCCTATCAGGAGAAATTTGCCATGGCCCAATACAGTGCCCCTCCGCTTTCCTATCCGCTGGTGGTAAAAACGTTTCAAAAGTATTTCGGCAAAACCCCGGACAGGATGTTCGATGATTTTACACGGGAAGCGGTAAACGCCGCCTCTATCGGTCAGGTGCACCAAGCTACCCTCAAGGGAAAGAAACTTGCCGTTAAAATCCAATATCCGGGGGTTGCGGACAGTGTAAGCGCTGATTTGAGGTTGGTAAAACCCTTTGCGCTCCGCCTTTTGAATATCAGTGAAAAGGAATTGCGGCATTATCTTTCTGAAGTGGAGGAAAGGCTCTTGGAAGAGACCGATTACGAATTGGAAGTGCGTCGGTCCAAGGAAATATCCAGCGAATGTGCCCATATTCCCAACCTTTCCTTTCCGGTTTACTATGAAGAGTTGAGCTGTGAACGGGTCATTACCATGGACTGGTTATCGGGAAATCATATCAAAGAATGGATGTCGACCAAACCGTCTCAAGCGGATAGGGACAGGGTAGGTCAAGCACTTTGGGATTTTTACCATCATCAGGTCCATATGCTGAAGCAGGTACATGCCGATCCGCACCCGGGCAATTTTATCATCAAAGAGGACGGGGTTTTGGGAATCATTGATTTTGGATGTGTGAAAGTGATTCCGGAGGATTTTTATCAAGGATATTTCAGTTTGATCAAGAAAGAGCTGACGGCCAATCAGGCAGAGCTGGACAAGGTGTTTTACGATTTGGAATTTATCTCGGATCAGGACAGTGAAGAGGAAAAGAAGTTCTTTAAATCGGTCTTTAGGGAAATGATCTCCCTGATCGGAAGGCCTTTTCACCAGGATGAATTTGATTTTGCTGATGATTCTTATTTCGACCAGATATTTGAACTGAGTGACCGCGTGTCCAATGACAAGATGTTCAAAAAGTCCCGGCAGGCCAGAGGGTCGAAACATGGACTGTATGTCAACCGGACCTATTTTGGGCTATACAGTCTGCTGAACCAGCTTCAGGCCGAGATCAAGACCACCAAACCGGATTGGCTTGAATAAAATGATTTAATAGAAGTTGTTAAGGAATAAAGTCACAGATAAACAGGATCAACGCAACTGGAATAGGGGAGAACACCTCATTTCATCTGTTTCATCCATTTTATCTGTGGCTATAAAATTTCACTTTTTTTATTCTTCAGAATAATAGATTCTATAGATACATCCGGCCATATCATCTGACACCAGTAGACTACCGTCAGGAAGTTCCTGAACGTCGACAGGTCTGCCCCACACTTCCTGGCTTGGCTCATCAAGCCATCCTGAGGCAAAGACCGATTCTCCAGTTACCTCACTGTCCTCCAAGGATACGTTGGATACGACATAGCCGCTTTTTTTACTTCTGTTCCATGAGCCATGTTTGGCGATAAAAATGGATTTTTTATACTTTTCAGGGAATTGGTTTCCCTTATAAAATCGCATTCCCAAAGGGGCGACATGGGGGCCCATTTTTGCCACAGGTGCTTCGTAATTGGATGGGTCTTCGCCGGCATCACCGAATTCGGGGTCTTTCACAGTACCTTCATGCCAATAGGGGTAGCCAAAATGTTGCCCCGCTTCCGTAACTTCGTTGAGTTCGCATTCCGGAACCTCATCACCCATATGGTCACGGCCGTTGTCGGTAAACCAAAGGTTTTTACTGTCCGGATGCCAATCAAAGCCAACAGTGTTTCTTACCCCATGGGCAATGATTTCAGGTTGGATGTTAGGGGACTTAACATCTATTCGGGTAATGGAAGCGAAAATAGCATCTTCAGGGTCGCAGATGTTGCACGGAGCACCTACAGGGACGTATAGTAAATCGTCCGGCCCAAAGGCAATGAATTTCCATCCGTGATGCCCTTCTTCGGGGTAGGCATCATAGATTACCTCAAATGTTGGCTTGGTCAGGTGGTTTTTGATATCCGGAAACTTTAAAATTCTATTGATTTCCGCTACATAAAGGTCACCGTCTTTGTAGGCCACGCCGTTGGGGGAATTGAGGCCTTCTGCTATGGTGTAGCGGTAGTCCGCTTTGCCATTTCCATCAGCATCGACCAGGGCGTAAACATTTTTCTCCGATCTGTTTCCCACAAAGACAATTCCTTCTTCTGACATGCTGAGAGAGCGGGCATTGGGGACATTGGCGGCCCAAACATCGATGGAGAAGTTATCGGGCAGCTGGATAGTTTCCAATTTTACCTCCGCAGAATCATTGGAAATGTCGATACGGTTTGGACCATCCTCCGCTTCTATCATGGGAAGTTTGCTTTCATGATTATTCGAACATGAGCACAACAGTAAGCTGAGGGATAGGACTCCGATTAGGGTTTTGTAACAGTTCATGGCTGATTTAGGTATGATTGATCTTTTCTCAAGTTAGTAAAAAACTTAATTTTTTCACGAGAATGATATATGATCGAGAGAATCCTTATTTTTGCAGCATGTTATCCATCAATAATTTATCCTATTACATCGGCGGAAGAGCATTGTATGAAAATGCCTCCCTTCATATCAAGCCCAAAGATAAAATTGGTCTAGTAGGTTTGAACGGTACCGGAAAATCCACTTTGTTGAAGATCATTAACGGCGATTACCAGCCCAGCAAAGGGGAGATTCAAAAGGCCAAGGATTGTACCATTGGTTTTTTGAACCAGGACTTGCTTTCCTATCAAACCGATGACAGCATCTTGGAGGTGGCTTTGGAGGCCTTTAAAGAGACCTTGCAGCTACAGGACGAGATCGATGCGGTATTGAAGCAGATGGAAACGGATTATTCGGATGAGGTCATCAATAAGTTGGCCAGGCTGCAGGAGCGGTTTGAGGCCAATGAAGGGTATACCATTAAGGCCAAGGCCGAAGAAGTGCTTGAAGGGATAGGTTTCTCCACGGCAGATCTCAAAAGGCCCCTTAAGACTTTCTCTGGAGGTTGGAGAATGCGGGTGATGCTGGCCAAGTTACTATTGGAAAGGCCCTCTCTTTTGATGCTTGATGAACCTACCAACCACCTTGACCTACCTTCCATCCAGTGGGTGGAAAACTACCTGAAGACCTATGAAGGGGCTGTGATAGTGGTTTCCCACGACCAGACTTTTCTGGACAACTGTATCGAAACAACGGTAGAGGTTTCCCGTCAGTCACTGACGCCATATGCGGGTAATTATTCTTTCTATAAGCAAGAAAAGGTAGAGCGGGAAGAAATCCAGCAAAATGCCTACGAGAATCAGCAGAAGATGATCAAGGACACGGAGCGCTTTATAGAAAGGTTCCGGGCCAAGGCCTCTAAATCCAACCAGGTGCAGTCAAGGGTGAAAGCATTGGAAAGGATGGAAAAGGTGGATGAAGTGGTCAGCGACAATGTTTCTGTAAATTTCAAGTTCAAATTCTCCAAACAGTCCGGAAGGGATGTGATCACGTTGGATAACGTGTCCAAGTCCTACGGCGATTTACATATCTTAAATGACAGTTCTGCCCGGATAGAAAGGGGGGATAAAATTGCCCTTATCGGAGCCAATGGAAAAGGAAAGTCTACTTTGCTGCGGATCATTGATGGGGACGAGCATATAGGAGGGGAGCGCAAAGAAGGGTATAATGTTATCAAGTCGTTCTTTGCGCAGCATCAGCTGGAGGCATTGAATGTCAATAATGAGATCCTTCAGGAGATGGTGCAAGCCGGAAGCGATAAGACAGAAACAGAGCTTAGAAATGTTCTGGGCTGTTTTCTGTTTACCAATGATGATGTGTTCAAAAAGATCAAGGTGCTTTCCGGAGGAGAAAAGTCCCGGGTGGCACTGGCCAAAACCTTAATTTCAGAGGCCAACTTCCTGTTGTTGGATGAACCGACCAACCATTTGGACATGCAGTCGGTCAATATCCTTATTCAGGCATTGCAGCAATATGAGGGCACCTTTATTACGGTTTCGCACGACAGGCATTTCATAAAAGGAGTGGCCAATAAGATTTGGTACATTGAGGACCAGGAAATCAAAGAGTATCCTGGTAGCTATGAGGAATATTGTCTGTTTAAGTCCCAACAGCAAGAAAATACTTCGGCGGCTCCGGCAAAAAAAGAAAAAGCGGCCAAGCCAAAGGTGGTTAGAAATGAATCTGAGGTAAGCCAAGCCAAGAAAGACCTGAAGAAAAAAGAAAAAGAGCTGGAAGAGGTAGAGGCGGCGATCATGGAGCTTGAGGATAAAAAAGCCGTGCTGGAAGACAAGCTGGCCGACCCGGAGGTTTTTCAGGATGAAGCCGAAGCGGCCAAAGTCAATAAGGACTATGAGCAGCTAAAGAAGAAAGAACAAGTGCTTAACAGTTCGTGGGAGCAGCTGGCCGAAACCATTGAGGCCTTGCAGGAAGCGGTTTCCTGAGTAGGTCTGAAGCATAAGCATGAATGAATAATGCCAAGCCTTCCTCATGAAGAGGGAAGCTTGGCATTATTTTTTATATTGGCAGCCTGTTAACGCAATGAATTTATGAGGTATTTGGGAATTTTGTCACTATTATTTTTCTGCATGCTACAAGTAGTCCAGGGCCAGGAGGTTTTGGATGAAAAAGTGTATGAGGAAAACATCCAATCAGTTCAGCTATATAGGGAAGGTGGAGAAATCAGTGCCCAATTAAATACTCCTGTGATCCCTATGAGGTCGCAAGGATTGGTATTGGAATTTGATGACTTGGCCTATGAGCCAGACAGGTATTCAGCCACCTTGATCCACTGCAATGCAGACTGGACCGTTTCGGGACTTAGGTCCGCTGATTACCTTCAAAGGTACAATGAGTTCAATGTCAATGAATATGAATATTCGGTCAATACTCGCATACCTTATATTCACTTTACTTTTCGACTTCCTGCAGTACAACGATCAGGGAACTATATATTGAAGGTATACAGGGGACGGAATGATGATGAGGTGATTTTTACCAAGCGGTTTATGGTTTATGATGAGCAGGTAAAAGTGGGGATGAAACTGATGCCGCCTAATCAAACGG
Source organism: Echinicola sediminis (assembly GCF_054777495.1). Classification (NCBI taxonomy): domain Bacteria; kingdom Pseudomonadati; phylum Bacteroidota; class Cytophagia; order Cytophagales; family Cyclobacteriaceae; genus Echinicola; species Echinicola sediminis. The sequence goes on from NZ_BAAHAP010000007.1 coordinate 75,155, forward strand.
GGGAACGGATGACCGGTCAACAGGTGGATATTCAAGTCAATTATGCAGGAAAGGATCTCATGGACCCTGCCAATAATGTAAAGGTAGTGGTCCGCCAGAACCGGCGTTGGGACAATGCCAAGGTAGGGGGCAGGCCTACCTTTATCAGGGAAGGCCAAGGGATACTGGAATACCGGTTTTTCGACGGAGAAAATATTTTTGATGCGGGAAACGAGTTCAGGTTTATCGACTTAAGGTACGTAAGGACTACAGGGAGGAATATAGTATCGGTAAAGATGGAGGATGATGTGGTGTATGCCGAGACAGCGATAGGCAAGCCCAGGGCGGATATGAGTTATATGGAGTATTTGGACCTCAATGGCCAGTACATCATAGAGAATCAGGAGAGGGGAAGTCCAGATTTGGAAAGTGAATACATTCTGGTCACCTTCAATGCTGAAATGCAAGATCTTGAGGGGGAGCCCTATTTATTGGGCGCACTGACCAATTGGGGGAATACTGAGGCAGCAAAAATGGAATATCACGCCGGGAAGGGAGTTTATCAGACTTCACTATTGCTCAAGCAAGGTTGGTATGATTTTCAGCTGGCTTTTAAAAGCGGAAGTGGCTGGAATACATTGCCCATAGAAGGGAGTCACTACCAGACCGAAAACGAGTACGATGTGTTGGTGTATTACAGGGATTTTGGATCCAGGTACGATGAGCTGCTTGGATATGTAACGGTAAACGCCAACAAGAAAAGGTTCTGAATTGCCTTGTCTTGGCAGATGGTTCTTTAAAACCCCATGAAAAGAAAAACCCTGATGGTGTCCATCAGGGTTTCAGTTTTTTAATCTTCGCTTTCGGTGTCTTCATCTTTTGAAGACTGGTCCTGTTGCTTGGCCTTATAAGGAATAAAACCTTCCCTTTTAAATTTATAAGGCTCAGTGCGCTGACTTGGGGAATTGTTGGCAAGGTCTAGCATACCAAATCCTTTATGTGTAAAGGCTCCAAGTCCACATTTGAAAACAAAGTCCTGTACCTCAGGTGCCGCATAAAGGGTGAAAGGAAGGGTGTATCCTCTCACTTCATACTTGACATCCATGTCGTACACGGAGTAGATTCTAGCAAATTTCTTTTGCTGTTCTTTCAGCTTATTTACATAGTTCATGTCGGGTACTACCTGGAACTTATAGAAAGATTCCATTTGCTCCTGGGAATACCATCCCGAACGTTCCATTCTGGTCAGGGTCGACTCATAGAGCAAGTCCGAAAACTCATCGGTGTCCGGATTGATGAATCGCTTGCCAGAGTCATCATTAAACGCTGGGGTCAACAGTACCAAAGGAGAGATACAAACGAACTTGTTTGATGGCTCCAATTCTGGTTCCGCTTCCTTTTCGGTGTACTCGGGTGAAATGATGAGATTTCCCAACTCAATTTTTGGCGTTTTAAACACTTGCTCCAGCAAATAGTCAAGAAAGTCTTCATTGGGTGATGAAAGCACTAGGGTAACTAAGCTTGAGTAATAATGTAAGCCACTTCTACTTACTTTGGTCTGTCCTTTAAGACCAGAGAAGTTGAAGTAATTGTAGTTGAAAAACTCTTCACGGCCACCTTTGACAATTAAACCCTTAAGGAATTGGGCCAAAATGTACTGATGGTGAAAGGGTAAATAAGCGCCTTTGTTTTTTAACGAAAATATTAATCTTATTCTCACGGCATTAAAAATGAAAAGTTAAACAATATTTAGTTTATATCACTTACTTCTATCGAACGAAGTAATTAATAAGTGTGTTGGCAAAACTACAATAAAATTCTGAATTATGTCAAACATTAAACCTAAAATGCATAATGTCACCGTCTTGGACTACATAATCCTTACCTTCTATGGCAATTTTGCCATTTTCGCGACAAGCCGCTTCGGTTTTGAACTTCTCGTAATCGGCCAATTTGATAACTTCCGATTTGATGAAACCCCGCTCAAAATCCGTATGGATCACACCTGCAGCGGCAGGGGCTTTCCAACCTTTTTGTATGGTCCAGGCGCGAACTTCCTGAACACCAGCGGTAAAATAGGTTATTAAATTAAGCAAAGAGTATGCCGCTCTGATCAGTCTGTTCAGCCCGCTTTCTTCCAAGCCGTATTCTCCCAGGAACATTTCCTTTTCTTCCGGATCGTCAAACTCCGCAATCTGGGATTCTATTGCCGCGCAAAGGGTGATTACCTCCGCATTTTCATCTTTTACGTTCTCTTTGAGTTTTTCCACATGCTCGTTGCCGGTAAGGATGCTAGCTTCATCCACATTGGCCACATAAAGCACCGGTTTGATGGTCAGTAAGTGGATGTCCCGGATAGCCTCTAGGTCCTCTTTTTCCACATCAATGGCCCGGGCATTTTTTCCAGCTTCCAGACCGGCTTTGAATACCTTGAGGGTTTCCAATTCCTTCTTGGCCTTGGCATCTCCGGATTTGGCTATTTTTTCTATTCGGATGATTTTTTTCTCTACGGATTCCAAATCTTTGAGTTGGAGTTCCGTGTCGATGACCTCTTTGTCAAAGATAGGATCCACACTTCCTGCCACGTGTACCACATTGTCATCATTGAAACAACGGATCACGTGTACAATAGCGTCAACCTCACGGATGTTTGCAAGGAATTTGTTTCCCAGTCCTTCGCCTTTGCTGGCACCTTTTACCAGTCCGGCAATATCTACAAATTCGATCACAGTGGGCATTACCCTTTGCGGGCTGACCAGTTTTTCTAGGATCTGAAGTCTTTCGTCCGGTACGGTTACCACGCCCACGTTGGGTTCGATCGTACAAAAAGGAAAGTTAGCTGCTTCTGCTTTCGCACTGGATAGTGCATTGAATAAGGTTGATTTTCCTACGTTGGGAAGTCCAACGATACCACACTGTAATGCCATTTATGTTTTTCTATTTAATTCTAAATATGCGGTATTCTTTATACCCTTTGTGGAATTCCTTTACGGAAACCCGGAAGATGGTATAAACCGGGATGGCGAAAATCATCCCAAGTACCCCGCCGACTTTTGCACCTGCAAAGATAACAACAAAAATTTCAAGTGGGTGCGCTTTTACCGATTTAGAAAAAATTAAGGGCTGTAAAACAAGGTTGTCGGTCAGTTGTACGACAGAGAATACCGCCAGGATCTTTATAATGAGGAAGGTCATTTCACTGGTTTGGACAAATTCACCCGTACTAATCCCTACCAACAGTCCAAAAATGGCACCCAAAAGCGGCCCCGCATAGGGGATAAGGTTGGCCACAGCGGCAAAGACCGCAATGGTAAGGGCGTATTTGACCCCGACAAGGGACAGGCCCACCGAGGCAAGCGTGAAAATGGAGGTCATTTGTATAAGCAGGCCCACCAGATAATTGGAGAGCAGGCGTTCTACTTTATGAAAGGTGGCCACCGAAAGTTCGAAGTACTTGTTGGGTACCAAATTGATGAAGTTTCTTCTAAGCAGCCCGTTTTCCAACAAAAGAAAAAAAGTGATGAATACCACGGCCAGTAAGGTGATCAAAAGGGAGCTGGTCGCGTTAATAAAGCCGTTAAGGAAACCCTGTACATTGATCTCGCTCAGGCTGGACAGTATGGTCTGTTTGAACTGTTCAAAAAGAAAGCCTGGGGAATCAGAAAGCAGGTTGAGTTTGATCAGAAATGCTTCTATCTTATCAATGGGCTGTTGGATCTGCTGGTAAAGGAATTCGATATCAAGGTTTTGGATGATTTCAACCTGCGCGATGATCAAGGGCACAAATAACAAGGAAATCAGGAAGAGCATCATGCCTATCGTGGCAAAGGAAAAAAGAATGGCCAACCATCTCGGGATGTGCTGACCGAATATATGGAAACTGTTGATCCTGTTGGTCATGGGGCGCAGAGCGGCAGCGATGACCAGGGAGATAATAAAATAAAATGCGATATTGGAGAAGTACCAGCCTAAAAGTATGGTGGCCAAAATGAATACCAATACCGAAATCAGGAGTTTCTGCATGGAGTAAAAATAGGAAAGAGACTGTACCAATTCCACAAAAGGTCAAAAGAAATTTACCTTTAGCGGTTTTCAATCTGTGCAGTACAGATGATTAAAAATGGGTACAGTCTCTAAATAAGTAATGGGAATTAATCCCACTTCAAATCTTCGCCGAAATTATCTTCGGTACCGGCTTCAGCTTCTACTTCATATTGTGAGAAGTCGAAATCGGCCATTAATTCGTTCTTTACATGGTCAACAGTGTCCTGCAAAGCATCTACAAATTTTGCAAAATCTTCTTTGTACAGGAAGATTTTATGCTTCTCATAAACAAAGTTGTCATCTCTTACTTTTCTCTTACTTTCAGTAATTGTAAGGTAATAGTCATTTGATCTTGTAGACTTTACGTCAAAAAAGTAAGTTCTCTTACCTGCTTTTACTTTTTTTGAGAAAATCTCCTCTCTGTCGTTTCCTTTATGCTCTTCCACTTTCCGAAATTTTTGTTTACTTATCAAGGATTATGTTATACGGATGACAAGTTAAATCAATTCATGACTTAAATTCAAGGTCTGGCGCGGTTTTTTTTCTTATGACCCGTATTTTTTGTCTAAAAGGTTAAAAATCAAGTTATTTTTTAAGCGCTTATCCATAAAAAAAAGAGAGGGACATTTGCCCCTCTCTTTTTTTTATTCTGCATGTAAATATTGTTTCTTGGCCAGAAGCTCTTCTTCTGACTCGGGATGATCGGGGTCATCGACACAACAGTCAACAGGGCAAACTGCTGCACATTGTGGTTCTTCATGAAACCCTGTACATTCCGTGCATTTGCCTGTTACAATATAATAAAACTCATCAGAAACTGGCTCTTGAGGCTCCTCTGCATCTATCACGGTACCGTCTTCCAGCTTGACTTCCTTGAGTTCTGTTCCTCCTCCCCAAGTCCATTCAATACCACCTTCGTAGATTGCTGTGTTTGGGCATTCAGGCTCGCATGCACCACAGTTGATGCATTCGTCAGTTATCATTATTGCCATTGTAATCTCCTTTTTTAAATTCTACGCCAAAATTAAGAAGCATATAACAATATACCAATACAAATATTGCTACGCTAAACAATTTATAATGAATCTAGCTTAAAATTCCAAAATTCATTTTTTAAAGCTAAAATAAATATCTTTGTGGCCTCAAACTAAACAGATATCTCATGACCTTTCAGGAGAGGATTAACGCCTTTATCGCATTAGGAAAAAGAATCGAACAACTGCCCGCTGATGAAACGGAAGCGCTGGCCTTTAGGGCTGAAAACAATAACAGTTGGTTTACACCTGATCAGGTGAAGCTGGCCCTTCATGGTTTGAGCCAGATGCTGGAGGAAGATGCTTTGAAGGGATGGCTGGCAAAATATGATGTAAAAGATAATCCGAAATCCCAAAAAGTGGGGGTGATGATGGCGGGGAACATTCCTGCGGTAGGTTTTCACGATTTGATGGTGGTGTTGCTTACCGGTCATGAAGCCCACGTCAAACTGAGTTCCTCGGATCAGGTATTGATCAAGTGGCTGGTAAAGGAACTGGTGGAGCTGGCCCCTGATTTTAAAGAGAAGGTGGTGTTTGAAGAAATGCTGAAAGGCAAGGATGCTTATATCGCAACAGGAAGTGATAATTCGGCAAGGTATTTTGATTATTATTTTAGTAAATACCCTAGTGTCATTAGAAAAAACAGGACCTCGGTGGCGGTATTTGACGGCACTGAAACGGAGGAAGATTATCGTGAGCTGGCAAAAGATGTGTTTCAATATTTCGGTTTGGGTTGCCGCAATGTCTCAAAAGTATTTCTTCCCGATGAGGAACAGATAAAGCAGTTTTTAAATGCCATAGAGGGTTACCACTTTGTTTTGAGCCATCATAAATACCTGAACAATTACGATTATAATAAATCTATTTATTTGGTGAACGGAGATGTCCATCTGGACAATGGCTTTTTGTTGTGCAGGAAAAGTGAGGAGTTGGTGTCCCCAATAGCGGTGCTATATTATGAGGTATACAGTGAAAAGAAAGCCCTTGAAGCCAAACTGGAGTCCCAAGCTGAAAAAATCCAATGCATCGTAAGCAAAGGCGGCTGGTACCCTTCCAGTTTTACCTTTGGTCAGGCCCAATGCCCAGGCGTAGCTGATTATGCTGACCATGTAGATACGGTTAAGTTTTTGATGGGTCTTAGTTAGAAAATACCTGGGAGAAGGGTTAAGGGCATGTTGAATTGTGTATATTGGTTAGAAGCTTGGCGCATGCTGCTTCGTGAAACGGACCATTAACCCAATTAACTTTGTTTGACAAACTGAAGAAAATCCCCTTTCCTTCCCCTTTTGATCTGGCGCTTTTTTTGTCCTTGATCAGCGTCATTTGGGCAGCCTTCATGACCAGACCCGAGGAATTGTCTTTAGGTACTTACACTTGGGAGGTGGTGGTCTTTTGGAAGGAGGGTTTTTGGAGCCTTCTGGAATTCACCCTCCAGATGGTACTGATCTTGGTTTTTGGGCATGTTCTGGCCATTTCCAGACCTGTTTCGTTTGTTTTGGACCGCATTGCTTCTTCTGTCCAAAACAACACGCTGGCAGTGCTGTTGACTGGGGCGGTGACCATGGTCGCAGGTTATTTCAACTGGGGCTTTGGCTTGATTGTGGGGGCGATATTGGCCAGGAAGATTGGAGAGATAGCCCTGCAGAAGGGTTTTCAGGTAAATTATCCCTTGGTGGTGGCCTCCGGATACTTGGGCATGATGGTTTGGCATGGGGGATTGTCAGGGTCAGCGCCTTTGAAAGTAGCTGAAAAAGGCCACTTTTTGGAGAAGCAGATGGGAGTGGTGCCGATAGAGCAGACGGTGCTGAGCAGCTTTAATGTAGGGATTAATTTGGTCTTGTTTTTTACTGTGATGATGGCCTTGTGGTGGCTTTCCAGAAAAAAGTACAAAGCTTATCCCCTTGCCCAACTAAGGGAAAGAGCTTTCCAATGGAAGGGAAAGGACAGGTTGGGTTGGGTAGTAGGAGGGCTGGTTACAGTGTTGGCTTTGTCGGAATTTTTCACGCAAAAGGATGACGGCTTTTCTTTTATAAGCCTTAACTATATCAATTTTTTGCTCTTCGGTTTAGGGATGGTTTTTCATGGGAGTATCAGGAATTATATACAGGCTACAGGGGAAGCTTTAAGAGGTGCGGTGGGGATTATCCTACAGTTTCCTTTTTATGCGGGGATTTTGGGCGTTTTCAAAAGCTCAGGACTGCTTGTGCTGATCGCGGATTATTTTGTACGGATTTCTTCTCCGGAGACATTTCCGGTATTGGCTTTTATCAGTGCCGGTTTGATCAATCTTTTTGTTCCTTCCGGGGGAGGGCAATGGGCGCTCCAAGGACCTGTGATCGTGGAAGCTGCCTCCAAAATGGGGCTCTCTTTGCCCAAGATGGTGATGGCATTGGCTTATGGGGACCAATTGACCAATATGTTACAGCCTTTTTGGGCTTTGCCTTTATTGGCCATTTCTGGGGTGGCACCAAAGGAATTGCTGCGGTATACCCTTTATTTTTTTCTCCTGGGAGCGGTGGTGTTGGGGTTCGGAATATTTTTGGTTTTTTAATGAGGAAGTTTTGGGTTGATTCCTGCGGAAAAACTTTCCTAAGGGTTATTTTAAACCCTTATAAATAAGTAACATTACTTAGACATTGCTTCTATTTTTCGGCTAAAACTGTATCTTTGCCAACGATTTAAAGGAAATCAAGTTATCACTAAAATAATTCATTTCAAATGGCATTTGATATAGAAATGATCAAGGCAGTGTATGCGAAGTACCCTGAGCGCATCGCAGCTGCCCGAAAGGCGGTGGGAAAACCACTTACTTTAGCGGAGAAAATACTTTATGCTCACTTGTGGGAAGGAGATGCAACTCAAAACTTTGAGAGAGGAAAGTCCTATGTGGATTTTGCTCCGGACAGGGTTGCCATGCAAGATGCAACTGCCCAAATGGCGCTTTTGCAGTTTATGCAAGCAGGAAAGGATAAAGTAGCTGTTCCTTCTACAGCACACTGTGACCACCTGATTTTGGCGCAAAAAGGTGCTGAGGAAGATTTGAAGAGCTCGCTTTCTGCCAGTGGTGAAGTTTTTAACTTTTTGGAATCTGTATCTAATAAATACGGTATTGGTTTCTGGAAGCCGGGTGCAGGGATCATTCACCAGGTAGTATTGGAAAATTATGCTTTTCCAGGTGGAATGATGATCGGTACAGATTCGCACACCGTAAATGCCGGTGGATTGGGTATGGTGGCGATCGGTGTTGGTGGTGCTGACGCGGTAGACGTAATGGCAGGAATGGCCTGGGAACTTAAATTCCCTAAATTGATCGGGGTGAAGTTGACCGGAAAAATGAACGGATGGACTTCTGCCAAGGATGTGATTTTGAAAGTAGCAGGTATCCTTACTGTAAAAGGTGGTACTGGCTGTATCGTTGAATACTTTGGTGAAGGTGCCCAATCCCTTTCCGCTACCGGAAAAGGTACAATCTGTAACATGGGTGCTGAAATTGGGGCGACTACTTCTACCTTCGGTTATGATGAGGCAATGGAGCGTTACCTAAGGGCTACCGATCGTTCGGATGTGGCTGACCTGGCCAATGGTGTGAAAGAACACTTGACCGGTGATGATGAAGTTTATAGCAACCCTGAAAAATATTTTGATCAGGTAATTGAAATTGACCTTTCTACACTTGAGCCTCACATCAACGGGCCATTTACTCCTGATAGAGCTACTCCGGTTTCTCAGATCAGAGCGGAAGCAGAGAAAAACGGTTGGCCTACCAAAGTGGAGTGGGGATTGATCGGTTCTTGTACCAACTCCTCTTATGAGGATCTTTCGAGAGCTTCTTCTATTGCCCAGCAGGCCGTGGATAAGAAATTGAAAACCAAAGCGGAATTTGGTATCAACCCAGGTTCGGAGCAGGTAAGGTTTACCGCCGAAAGAGATGGTCTGTTGAGCATCTTCGAAGACCTGGACGCGACCATCTTTACCAATGCTTGTGGACCATGTATCGGTCAGTGGGCCAGAACAGGTGCTGACAAGCAGGAAAAAAATACCATTGTTCACTCTTTCAACAGAAACTTCTCCAAGCGTGCGGATGGTAATCCAAACACCCATGCTTTCGTGACGTCTCCTGAGATGGTGGCAGCTATCGCCATTTCCGGTGATTTAGGCTTCAACCCGCTTACTGATACCCTTACCAACGAAAATGGTGAAGAGGTAAAGCTGGATCCGCCAAAAGGTGACGAACTTCCAGAAAAAGGATTTGCTGTAGAGGACAACGGATACCAGGCACCTGCTGAAGATGGTAGTGGAGTAGAAGTGGTTGTACAGCCAGACTCTAAGCGTCTTCAACTGTTGGAGCCGTTTGCTCCTTGGGACGGTCAAAATATTTCCGGCGCCAAGCTTTTGATCAAAGCTTTCGGTAAATGTACTACTGACCATATCTCAATGGCCGGTCCTTGGTTGAGGTTCAGAGGTCACTTGGATAATATCTCTGACAACTGTCTGATCGGAGCGGTAAACGCTTTCAACGAGGAAACCAATAGTGTGAAAAACCAGCTAACTGGTGAGTACGGTGCTGTACCGGCTACCCAAAGAGCTTATAAGGCTGCTGGTGTGCCTACAATAGTAGTGGGTGACCACAACTATGGCGAAGGTTCTTCCAGAGAGCATGCGGCCATGGAGCCGAGACACTTGGGCGTGAAAGCTGTTTTGGTGAAATCTTTTGCAAGAATTCACGAAACCAATTTGAAGAAGCAGGGCATGTTGGCATTGACTTTTGAGAATGAGGCTGACTATGATAAAGTACAGGAAGACGATACGATCAACTTCCTTGATCTTGATCAATTTGCTCCTGAGAAACCGCTTACACTGGAGTTTGTCCATGCTGACGGTTCTAAAGATGTGATCGTGGCTAACCATAGCTATAATGATGCTCAGATCGGTTGGTTCAAGGCAGGTTCTGCATTGAACTTGATCAAAGCACAACAGAAATAAGTTGCCCAGGTAAATACTGAATTTATCTGATGATAAAAGGCCTGCCGGATGTCTTCGGCAGGCCTTTTTGTGTCTTTTGAAAATGCGATGAGGGAATTGCCCAAAGAAAGGGAAACCCAAAATATTAAAGCTCTGCTGTTATAGCTCTTGGGATAAATCCAGGTATTTTTTGGTCAGCTTGATGGATGGAGCCTTTTGATGGACATCCTTAAGGTATTTGATGGCGAGTGCTTTGTCCTTTTTGAAATAATAGTAAATCCCTTTATTCCTTAAAGCATAAAGGTTGCGGTTGTTTTGCTTGATGCTGAAATTGATATCTTCCAGGCCTTTTTCCAGTTCATTGTTGAAGAGGAAATAAAGGCCACGGTTATTGTAAAAATATGCCTGGCCTGCATCCAGGGCAATGGCCTTTTCTACCCATTCCAATGCTTTTTCTATATGGCCTTGATCAAAAGAAATCAGGGATTTCAGGTTATAGATATTTGCCTCTTCAGGATTGAGAAGCTCTGCCTTGTCAAGGTCTTCTTGGGCAGCCTCAAAATCTTCGAGATAATAGTAGATGTTAGCTCTGTTGACAAATAGATCTGTATTGGTACTGTCGCGATTGATGGCCTCCGTAAAGGCTACTTGGGCTTCAGGATATCTTTGAAGCTGCTCGAGGACCAAGCCTTTTAAAAAATAACCTTTGAAGCCATCAGGGTGTAAAGCTGTCAGTTGCTCAGCATCGCTCAACGCCTTGTAGTTTTCTCCATTGTCCAGATAAGCCAAGCTTCTTTGGTAGAATGCATCCGCATACTCCTTGTTGAGTTCAATGGCTTTGGAGAAGTTGCTGATGGCCTGATCCAGTTTGGATAAGTGGCTGTAGGCAACCCCTTTATTATAATAGGCGTCCGAGTAGTCCGGGTCCAGCTGTAAGGCTTCATTGTAGAAGTCAACGGCTCCCTCAAAATCATTCTCCATCAGTTTATTATTGCCTTTCAGTAAAAAGCGCCCTTTTTTATCTTCTTTGGAGTCGCAGGATATTGTGATAAAGGCTACAATGACCAAGAAAATTGAGAGAAGGAAATGCGGTGTTGTTTTACTCATTACTCAGGCGTTTTTTTACCCAATGCTGGGAGGGAGTTGGTTCTTCTTTGGGCGTAAAGTTAAGCAATAAAGCTGATATCCACAGGAGGGTAAAAGGGATCCGAAGAAGCAATTGAGAAGTGGGCGGCCTACAAGGGGTGGTATTAGTTGATAATTAGCCGCTTCGTCAAATTACGGTTACAATGGTGGCTAGATGGGGCACTCCGCAGCTGAGCATTGCAATTTGGAATAGGAAGCCCGGCAGGGGTGATGGAATTTTATTTTACCGGCTGATTAGCTACTTTTGATATCTAAATTCACAAAATTATGAGCACTGTAAAGATTTTTCACAACCCAAGATGCGGCAAAAGTAGAAATAGTCTGAAACTGGTAAAGGAAGCCGTAGCGGAGGAAGACATTGAAATTGTTAAATATTTGGAAACTCCGCCTACGGCAGAGGAATTGAAGGGGATACTTAAGATGTTGGGCTTGAAGGCGGAAGAGCTTATCCGCAAAAACGAGGCAGTTTGGAAGGAAAATTATAAGGGCAAGGATTTCTCGGAAGATCAACTGGTAGAGATAATGGTTTCCCATCCGATTCTTATCGAGCGTCCAATAATTATCAAAGGGCAAGAGGCAGTGATAGGCAGGCCCCCTGAAAATGTAAAGGATATCTTATAAAATTTGTTTTTAGGCCCCAAAAAGAAATACTGTGGTGAGTAACCCCCGAAAACATTGGATCATTGCATCCTTTGTGACCAGTATATTGCTGCTGATCCTTAAGTTTTATTCCTATTATATAACCCAGTCCAATGCGATATTGACGGATGCCTTGGAAAGCATCGTCAATGTAGTGGCATCTGGCTTTGCCTTTTACAGTATACACCTGAGTGCGATGCCGAGGGATCAAAATCACCCCTATGGACATGGTAAAATAGAATTTTTCAGCGCGGGAATAGAAGGGGTTTTGATCATCTTGGCCGGTATTTTTATTATATATCAGTCCATCTACAGTTTTTTATTTCCCTCGGAGTTAAAGGACTTGCCTTTCGGGATGGCTTTGGTAGGTTTTTCTGGAGTGGCCAATGGGGCATTGGGCTATATGCTTTTTAAAAAGGGGCGGGAGTTGGATAGTATTACTCTTGAGGCTGACGGAAAACATATTCTTACAGATGCCTTGAGCAGTTTCATCCTTATTTTTGGAGTGGGGATCATTTATTTTACCGGCTATCATGTTCTGGATAGTGTCTTTTCCATCCTGTTTGCCCTCTACATTATTTTTAATGGGTACGGCTTGGTAAGAAAGTCCGTTGCAGGGCTGATGGATGAGCGGAACCCTACTTCCATGATCGCCATGGTAAAGGTACTCAACAGGCATAGGAAGGATAATTGGATTGATATCCATAACATGAGGGTACAGCAATATGGGGCAGACAAGCATATTGATCTGCACTTGACATTGCCTTATTATTATGAGCTTAAAAAAGTCCATGATGAGGTGGAAGAAGTGGAGGAAGTTTTGGAAAACAGCATTTCAGGGCATGTGGAGGTCTTTGTTCATGCTGATCCCTGCATTCCTGAGAAGTGTTGCCACTATTGTCAAATCGAAACCTGTGCAGTGAGAAAATACGAAAAGCGAAAAAAGATCAACTGGAATGTTGGTAACATGTCCAAAAACCAAAAACATTACCATGAATTAACGGATAAACTCAAAGCTGAATAGTGGAGCGTAGGAAGAGGTAAGTGATGTGTTATGGTGTATTTGTTTGATTAACAGTGAGTTGTTGGCGTTTATTTTTTGGTATTGTCTTCATGTTTTAGTAAATTAAAAGAAAAAGAACGATGAGCAACGATAGGAAATTTAAAATGTTCCTGGCTGCGTCTGCCGTTGTTTGGTTGGCAATAATTGTGTTGATTATTGTTATGTAGTCAGGAGAGTGGCTAAGCAAGTATTGTTTCTGTGCCCATCAGATAGCGATTTTTTAAATGGGATACAGTTTTTTTAGAAAAGGCGGGATAGATCTAAATCATCCCGCCTTTTGTTTTAGGCCTCCGCCAATTGTTTGACCTTTTCCAATGCCTTGGGCCAGGCCGACTCAAAGTACTCCTTGTATTCATCGGTTGTGTTCATTTCTATTTCCAGGTCAAGGTAATCTCCCTGAGGCCTGATGGTGTAGTTTTCCAACGCTCCGGCCCAGCTTTTTACGCTAGGACTTTCGAAGTCTTCTTTACCATTTTCATAAAATCCCAGGTGTTGGATGGACATGAACTCATAGGGAATGTTTTTGGCGATTTTGCTGATCATACCGTTTCCCTTGCCATCCAAAAAGAGGACTTTACTGCCTTCTTTCCAGTCGGTCTCTGCTCTGGATCCTTCGCTAAAAACAGCCGTCCAGGTTTGATAAGACTCATCTTCCCAAAGCACCCGCCACAATTTTTCTTTGGGAGCTTTGATTTTAATGCTGAAGGTTATTTTTTCCATGGTTTTCAGTAGTTTAGGTCAATACTAAGTTAGTGCTAATTATTGAGAAGTATCAGGACATTGAAGTATCCAATGGTGGCCAAATTGATCGGTAAGGGTGCCGAATAAATTGCCCCAGTGGTTGGTGCTGATCGGCTGGGTGATTTTTCCGTTTTCAGACAGTTTAGAGAAATAGCGCTGCATTTCCTGTCGGTTTTTACAGGCAATGTACAGGGAGACGGTATTTCCTTTGCTCAGACCGATTTCATTGGCCATATCGGTTCCCATTAAACTAAGCTGTTGGTTTTCTAAGAAGGCTTGGAGGATAAAGCCCTTCATGGAGGAAGGTAAGTGGTCCGAGTTTGGGGATTCCCCTATGGTCTGAAGGTGAAGTTCTCCTCCCAGGCAATCCCGGTAAAAGGTCATGGCCTTTTTACAGTTTCCGTTGAAAGTCAAGTAAGTAATGATTCTGCTCATGGACACTGGATCAAATGGGGCTGGTCAATTAGGAAGATGATATATCAAATATCCCAAAAAGTATTTTTGGGAGTAAGGGGGAAATACGTCGAATTGAGGGGTTGAACCCGCCAAGCTTTCTATGTATCTTTAGTTCATGAAAAAAGTATCGATCTTAGTTCCTGAATCAGCCGTGATGGAGGCTATTGCCGATCCCCGCTATATGTTTACCGCAGCGAACCAATTTTTGCTTTCCTCGGGTAGAGCTCCATTGTTTGATGTTCAGTTGGTAGGGGGCAGTAAAGAAGTGAGATTGAGCGAGGGGGTGTTCACTGTGCATCCGGACAAGTTATGCGATGAGGTGGATTATTCGGATTTGGTGATTGTTCCGGCCATTTTTGGTGATATGAAGATGGCGGTGACGCTAAATGCCGATCTCCTTCCATGGATAGTCCGTCAGTATCAAAATGGGGCCGAGGTGGCCTCTCTTTGCGTGGGGGCTTTTTTACTGGCAGCCACAGGCTTGCTGGATGGGAAGAAATGCTCGACCCACTGGGCTTATTACAATGAATTTAAGGAGCGGTTCCCTAATGTGGAAGTGGTAGACGGTAGCATCATTACAGAGGAAAGCCGCTTGTATTCCAGTGGAGGAGCCAACTCTTATTGGAACCTTTTACTTTATTTGCTGGAGAAATATACAGACAGGGATACGGCAATTTTGGCGGCAAAGTATTTCGCTATTGATATTGATCGGGACAGTCAGTCGGCATTTGCCATCTTTAACGGGCAAAAAGACCATTCAGATGAAGCGGTCAAAAAAGCTCAGGAATACATAGAACAGCACTATGAGGATAAGATCACAGTGGATGGATTGGCTGAAATGGTAGCCGTAAGCAGAAGGAGTTTCGAAAGGAGGTTCAAGCAGACCACTGGAAATACGGTCATTGAATATCTACAAAGGGTGAAGATTGAGGCGGCCAAAAGAAGTTTCGAATCAAGTAGGAAAAATATTACCGAGGTGATGTTTGATGTGGGGTATACCGATACCAAGGCTTTTAGGAATGTATTTAAGAAGATAACAGGTTTGACGCCTATAGCCTATCGTAACAAATACAATAAAGAGCTAGTGCATAACTAGGGTGGGCAGAGCATAATTTTTTAAGAATTTTTTCAGGGTAAAGCGGTTTCATAGTGTCTTAATTTTGAAAGCCTTCATTACTGCTAAGCCAGTAAAAAATGGAGGGTTGTAAGAAAATGACACAAAGGCAATGTTCTCAACAAAACTAAATTGGTGAAATTCCGTTTCCACCAGAAGTCACCATTTGGATGGGGCACATTATGAACATTTACCTTTTTGGGTAGTTAGAGATAGCGCAAACAAAGTTGAAATCAATATTAACCCATATCCGGGCTTCTTATACGGTCCGCTTATAAAAACTAAAAAATGAAAGGAATAAAAAGGACCTGTAACCGCTCAGGTTTTTCAATGAAACGGCATTTTTCCTGGCTGTTTTTCATCATGCCTATTTTTACCACTTTGGCTCAGGAAAAGTTTACCATTAGAGGCACTATTGAAGATGCTTCCAGCGGTGAAGGACTTATCGGGGCGACGGTTTACCTGAAAGAATTAGAGACCGGGGGGCTGAGCAATGTTTATGGGTTTTATTCCCTCACTGTTCCTGCCGGAAAGTATACCCTTGTGTACAGCTTTGTGGGCTTTGAGTCATTTTCCCAGACCGTGGAACTGAACAAGGATATGAGTTTGGATGTAGAGTTAAACCCCTCCTCCACGGAGTTGGCTGAGGTGGTGGTCAAGGCGGAGTCAGAAGATGCCAATGTCCGTTCCACTCAAATGAGTGTCAATAAGCTGGATATGAGAGAGGTAGAAGCTATTCCGGTGATTTTTGGGGAAAAGGACATCATTAAAACCATCCAGCTGCTACCTGGGATAAAAGCTACTGAGGGGGGAGGAGGCTTCTTTGTTCGGGGAGGCAGTGCAGACCAGAACTTGATTTTGCTGGATGAAGCTCCCGTATACAACGCCTCGCATTTATTGGGGTTCTTTTCGGTATTTAATTCTGATGCGATCAAGGACCTTACCATCTACAAGGGACATATTCCATCTGAATATGGAGGAAGGGCCTCTTCGGTGTTGGATATCAAGATGAAAGAAGGCAATACTAAGAAATTCGCAGCCCAGGGAGGGATTGGCTTGATATCTTCAAGAGCTACCATCGAAGCGCCAATCGAAAAGGACAAAGGAGCCTTTGTATTGTCAGGAAGAAGGACTTATGTAGACCTCTTTTTGAAGCTCTCCAATAATGAGGATGTAAAAAACTCCGTCCTTTATTTCTACGATCTAAACGCCAAGGCCAATTACAAATTTGGGGAGAAGGACAGGGTGTTTGTATCGGGCTATTTTGGCCGGGACAATTTTGGCTACAGCGATCTTTTTGGCTTTGACTGGGGAAATGCCACGGCCACTGTCCGTTGGAACCACTTGTTCAATGATCGGCTTTTCCTGAATACCACCGCACTTTTTAGTGATTATAATTATGAGGTGGAAATCATGGCGGAGGAGGATGAAGGGGAAAGGAATGGTTTCAAAGTGACCTCGGCCATTAGGGACCTAAGCCTGAAGGAAGATTTTGAATATTATATCAATCCGAACAATACCCTGAGGTTTGGGGCGAGTGTGATCCGTCATAACTTTTTGCCCGGAGAGATCATACCGCAAGGGGCTAGCTATATAAATGCACAGGAGCTTCAGCGGAAATATGCTTGGGAAACTGCGGCCTATATTTCTGAGGATTTGGAATTGTCTCCATCCCTTAATGTCAATGCAGGATTGAGGTATTCCTGGTTTGCTCAGGTGGGGCCCGGCGAGGTGTTTACGTATGATGAGGAGGGTGATGTCAGCAGTTCCAAAACTTACAAAAGTGGGGAAATCGTAAAATCTTACGGTGGACTGGAGCCACGTTTAGGGATTACTTATTTGGTCAATGAAGAAAGTTCGTTCAAAGCTTCTTACGGAAGAAATCGACAATACCTTCATTTGGTGTCCAATTCCAATTCAGGAACACCGATTGACCTATGGATTCCGAGCAGCAATAATGTAAAGCCACAGATTGCCGATCAGATTGCCATGGGGTATTTCCGGAACTTTAGCGACAATGCCTACGAAACCTCCGTAGAGGTTTACTATAAGGACATGAAAAACCAGGTGGATTACCGGACAGGTGCGGAGTTGGTGTTTAATGAAAATGTGGAGTCGCAGTTGTTGTTCGGTAAAGGATGGTCGTATGGAGCTGAGTTTTTTGTGAAAAAGAACAAAGGTGATTTAACAGGCTGGATCAGTTATACCCTAAGCAAGACGGAGCGTAAATTTGATGGTGTGGATTATGGAGAGGTTTATCCTGCCAGTTGGGACAGGCCGCATGACCTTTCGATTGTCGGGATGTACCAGTTGAACAAAAGGTGGAACCTTTCTGCAGCTTTTGTGTACCGCTCTGGGGATGCCACTACTTACCCCGTGGGCAAGTACGAGGTGAAGGGAGAGGTGATCAATCTCTACGACAAAAGGAATAACAGCCGGTTGCCTGATTATCACCGCTTAGATCTGGGAGCTACCTTGAAGTTGAAAAACAATGAAAATTTTCAATCTGATTTGAATTTTTCCATCTATAACGCTTATGCCAGAAAGAACGCCTTCATTGTCAACTTTAGAGAGAACCGAGATGATGCCACCAAGACGGAAGCCGTGAAGTTTTCCCTTTTCGGCATCCTACCTTCCATTACTTATAATTTTAGATTCAAATAATCATGAAAAGATATATTTATAGTTTGCTGTTCCTGACGATAAGTTTTACGGCCTGTGAGGAAGTCATACAGCTGGATTTGGACACGGCAGCACCGAGAATTGTCATTGAAGGAGCGGTTACCGATCAACAAGGCCCCTACACGGTAAGGGTCTCGGAATCGGTAGGGTTCTATGAAGATAATGTGTTTCCAGGGATCAGCGGAGCTTATGTGGAGATTTCGGATGAGATGGGTAACGTAGATGTATTGGAGGAGGTAGCAGAGGGCGTTTATCAAACCACCAGTATACAGGGGCAACGCGGGGTCAATTACCAATTGACCGTGCAGGTCAATGGGCAGACCTTTCAGGCAGAAAGTAGGATGCAAGAGGTGCAGGTCGGGATAGATTCTTTGGCCTTTAGGTTTGAGGAAGAATCATTGCTTTACGATGAAGGCTACTACTTCAGGGCTCATTTCGAGGATCCGGAAGGGCTGGGAAACTATTACAGTTTTAATGTTTGGGTCAATGGGGAATTGTATGTTTTTGATTTTGACGGAGAGGAGATAGAAGATGATAATTTTTGGCTTTATGAGGACAAATACACCGATGGCAATGCGCAGGATTATGATTTCCCTCATACCCTAAAACAGGGGGATGAAGTTTATGTAGAGCTAAGGCATCTCAACCGCTCCACTTACGATTATTTCAGAACCGTAGTGGAGGTGATTGACGGAGGAGGCGTGGCCCCTTCCAATCCTTTGTCTAACTTTGGGGATAGCGCTTTGGGTTACTTCGGAGCCTTCTCCGTGACTTCAATAGAGGAGACAGTGGAGTGATCAGGGCAAAGCCTAAAACGATGAGGTTTTAGGCTTTGCTGATTCCTGTTATTTGATCGAATTCCAATTGCAACACCACATTAAAGCCGATCAGCTCTTGAATTTTTTCGTGCTTTACTTTGGATTCGTTGACTTCGAATATGGATTTTCCTGCTCCTTTTTCCATCAGTTCTACTGTGAGGGGAGCTTCAGAAATAATCTTCATAAGGAAACCTGTTTTTTCTTCTTGCATGGTAGGGATTTTATCGAGAAGGTGGATTTATTTTTCTCTTTAAAAATAGGAAGATTAATGAAAAAATCGAGGATAAGCGTTCAGCTAAAAACACAAAAAGCTATGAAACAATATCTCATAGCTTTAGTCAATTAACAATAAACCCAAAATAACCTAGCTGTAGGGGAAGGACTCGAACCTCCACGGGGCAGTTAGGCAAAACACGAGCTCGATATTTGCTTTTTCCTGGAATCCCCACCCCCGAGACAGGAGGGCTTGTCTGCCAATTTCAACACCCTAC
>NZ_BAAHAP010000008.1:0-90744 GCF_054777495.1 Echinicola sediminis
GTCCCAAAACCGAATGCTCCAAAGGCCTTTAGGAGGATTTCAGTTAAGTATTTTGTTTAATTTGTACTACGTGTAAAATTCCGGATAGTCAGATTAAAAATAAAGGGTAAATTTAGTATGTCAATCTTTTTGGGGTGATTATTGCTTCTTTGAGGTTGATGAAATTTTTGAAGAAGCCAATTAATTCAGACCACCATGATCGTAAGAATTCTGACATTTCCTGTTCGGTATGCTTTTGCCAAGGTGAAGAAGGCGGTGGGGAAGCTAGAGAAAATCAAGATTGAGCCTTTGTATGCTTTTGGCAATGAGGAGAGGATTTATGTAAAAGCAAGGGTGCTGGAGGCTTATAAGCAAAGCAAGCCTTCTCCGAAAAAGAACAGTTTGCAAAATATCCTGGCAGCACTCAGAAGGTATGCGGGGAGCAGTGTGCCGGATGCCAAAGTAGTGGTGAGCTATTTTGGACACAAGAAAGAAGTTGTCAGTGATGAGGAAGGGATCATTACCTGCGAGTTTGGAACAGTGGAGCAAGACACGCGTGAGCATCACCGTGTGGGTTTCAGGTTGGTAGAAGAAGAAGGGCTGATTTCGGAAAAGAAACAATGTTTTTTAAATGTTACCCAATTTTCAAAACAGCATCCTGTAGGGGTGGTGTCCGATATTGACGACACGGTTTTGATTTCTCATGCTACAGATATCGGAAAGAAATTATGGCTTTCCGTTTCCAAAAATGCTTACACCAGAAGGCCCTTTCCAGGAGTAAGTGAGTTTTATAAGGAACTGACCCAACATGGGGAACATCCGATCTTTTATGTTTCCAGCAGTGACTGGAACCTTTACGATCTGATCAAAGACTTTTTGGCCTATCGTCATATCCCGGCCGGGCCGATTTTACTGCAGGATCTCCATCTCAATCTCCGAAATATCTGGAAGTCAGGAGGAGGGGATCACTATCATAAACTGGAAAAAATAAAGATGTTGCTGGAGCTTTATCCGGGCATGGAATTTTTTCTTATAGGAGATAGTGGCCAGCATGACCCTGAATTGTATGCTGAAGTGATCAAATCCTATCCAGGGAGGATAAAGTCGGTCTATATCCGAGAAGTAAAGGATGAGGAGCATATGAGCCGGGCAGGGCTGATTAGGGAAGTCCAGCAGCATAAAAACGCTCCTGATGTGGTGTTTGTGAAAACTACCCAGGAAGCCATGAGTCACGCAAAAGAACATTCATTTATATCTTCCTAAAAACATGAATAAACAATATCTATTTGTTCTCAACCCCATATCGGGAGAAGGGGTCAACAAAGCGGAAGTGATAGAAACGTTGCAAAACCAGCTATATGGGATTGAATTGTCTGTGTGGGAAACTACGGGGAGTCCCGATGACCAAACAATGATCAGGGACATGATTGGTGAAAAGCCTTGGGACGGTATTTTGGTGGGAGGAGGAGATGGGACCATTAAATTAGTGGTGGAAGCCGTCCAAGAGAGTGGATTGCCCCTTGGTATAGTGCCTTTGGGTTCCGCCAATGGTATGGCCACCGGTTTGGGGATTCATGGTGTATCCGATGCCTGTTATGCCGTTCAGAAAGGCAGGACTAAAACCGTGGACCTCTGGAGGATAAACGGGGAATTATGCATACACCTGAGTGATTTTGGTTTCAATGCCGGTGTGGTAAAGAAGTCCACCAATTATACCTCGAGGGGAATGATGTCCTACTTCAAGGGGTCTTTAGCGCAATTTGTAGAGATGAAACCCTATAATTTTAAGGTCAAAATAGATGGTAATGAGGAAGCGGTGGAGGCCAAAATGCTGGTAATAGCAAATGGAAACAAGTACGGGACAGGCGCACTGATAAATCCAACTGGGAAAATAGACGATGGGGCGGTGGAGATTGTAGCCCTTAATCCAGAAGGTCTGGATGAGATGGTGGGGCTCTCTCTGGCTTTGTTTAAGGGGACACTGGCAGAGTCAGAGATGGTGAAGATTTGGAGTGTTTCCGAGGCGGAAATAAGCAATCCTGACGGGGCTGATTTTCAGATTGATGGGGAGGTAATGCCTGAAACCAAAACAGTAAAAGTCTATCGTGACAAGTATGCGATAGACTTTTACTGTTTGGAATAGTCTAATAGGATGTTTAGCTAAGGGTGTTTTTTATTGCTTTGGCATAGCCCAAATGCATAGCCTCGTGGATACCGTTGAAATTGACAGCATCAGCGATATTGCTGAGTGTTACTCCAAAACTGGTCGTATATTCGTTGTATTCCTTAAAGGAGCCTATAACCAGGTCATTTTTGAGGCTTTCCAAGGTGGAAAGGGCAAGTACTTTCAGTTGCTCCAATTCTTTTTCGGTAATTGGCAGTTCAGGCTTGGTTCCTTTTCGGAATTTTTCTACCAACTCCTCCTCTATAAGTAGGGGAAGTCCGGAGAATTTATAGCAAAGCAATTGCTGAGTGACTAATGTATGTCCAAAATTCCAGGCAATATTATTGTTGAAGCCTTCGGGAATTGTATTGATTTGGTCAATGGACAATCCATTGATCAGGTTGATGAAATTTTCCCGCGTTTTGATGATGTGATTGATGTTCATGTAGCTCGTAGTCTAGTCGTGCCGCTAAATTAACGGGAACTGCTGAATTATTAAGGGAAATTAGAACTAAAATATGCTAAGCCGGAATGGCTGCTAGCCAAGTAAGTTTTAAGAAAGAGCTTCACCAATCAGTTGGGAGGGACAGGTTTGTACTGATTTGCTTTGGGTGAATTGTTTGAGGTCCTGAAATTTCCAATAATTGCTTTGAAGGTGCAACAATCTGGAAATCATAAAAAAAGAGGCTGTCTCAAAATTATCCCGTCATTGCAGTAAAGGATCATTGAGATCACTTCGCTGCGCTCGTGATGATGGTATAACTTTATTTTAAGACAGCCTCTTGTGAATTTAGATGCTGAGTTTCCAGTTTCCGCGGTATTCCCTTTTGACAAACTGATTGGCTTCGTCAAAGTTGGTGACCTTCATATTGTCGCCGTCCCAAACCAGTTTGATGCCTCTGCCAGGATAATCATAACCGTCTTTTTCACGTGGTTTTCTGATATCATGGCTTCTGATGGCCAGATTGCCCATCAGTACAGTTTCTGTTAATGGACCAGCTATAGAGAATGGAGAGCTCAGTTCGTTGAATTCTTTGCTTCCGTGTCCTGCAATACAGGCTTTCACCCATTGGGCATAGTGGCCATTGTCACCATTTTCTACCCTAGGGATTGTGACAGGGACTTTTTCTCCATCTTCTCTTGAAGTGGGTAAGAGTTTAGGGTCGATCCCATAGGTGGAGCACATCATTTTGCCTTTGGTACCTTCGATGATCACACCGTTGCCGCCGTCACCCATCTGCTCGTTGGGGCCTAGTTCGTCCGGTCGTGAAGGCTGGATGCCGCCGTCCATCCAGTGGAACTCGAGGTCCTTTCCGCTTGGCATTTTGAATTTCAGGGTTACGTGGGAAGAAGGAGGGCAGCCATCAGGGAAGTAGCCTCTCTGGAATTCATCCACATAAACAGAGCCTACGCTGCATTCTGCTTCTTCAGGGTAGCCCAGTCCCAATACTCTAAATGGAGGTTCCATGATGTGGCAGCCCATGTCTCCAAGAGCACCGGTTCCATAATCCCACCAACCTCTCCAATTGAAGGGTACCAAGTGGTCTACGTATTCTTTATAAGGAGCTGTTCCCAGCCAAAGGTTCCAGTCCAATTCGGAAGGGATCTGCGCACTGGAAGTAGGCCATTTTATTCCCTGAGGCCATACGGGACGGTCTGTCCAGCTCCATACTTTGGTGGCCTCTCCGATAAGTCCGGCATTGTACCATTCCATCATTCTTCTTACCCCGTCTCCGGAAGAGCCTTGGTTTCCCATTTGGGTGACTACTTTGTACTTCTCCGCGGCTTGGGTAAGTATCCTGGCTTCGTAAATGTCGTGGGTGAGTGGTTTTTGGACATAAACGTGCTTTCCAAGCTGCATGGCTGCCAGTGCCTGGACGGCATGGTTGTGGTCAGGAGAGGAAACCGTCACGGCATCAATGTGCTTGTGCTCCTTTTCCAGCATTGTCCGGAAATCCTTATAATATTTTGCTTTTGGGAATCTTTCTCTGGAAGTCGCTGCTCTTCTGTCATCTACATCACAAAGGTATCCGACTTCAGCCAATCCACTGTTGTACATGGCGCTGATGTCACTCTGGCCTTTGCCACCTGCGCCTATTCCTGCAATTACCAGTTTGTCACTGGGGGCAGTAAAGCCAGGTCCCCCTAATACATGTCGGGGTACTAAATAAAATCCGGCAGCGGCAGTAGCGGCTCCTTTTAGAAAGTCTCTTCTGGAGTTGCTCGAATTCTTGGGGTTTTCTTTTTTCATTGGAAATATTGTCAGTTGATATTTGTTGACATTTTTTATAAAGAGTGCATAATTTAGAGAAAATTTTTTTTTCTTCAAGTAATGTCATTTGATTTTCAGATTAAGTGGTTAAAAATCAGGATGAACGGTTGGGTTAGGCTATTGGCCTTCCGCGGGCTGAATTAGTTCATCTAAAGTCTCTTTTCCCGTATGTGTCATGAAAAATGTCACTGGTTGAGCTTAAGTTGTTCTGAAAAATTGGTTAAGTTTAAATCGTATACGTTAGCCTAAATTATATTCTATGATCACCAATACAATTGCTAAACTGTCAGCATGTTTGATGCTGCTCATTGTCGGATGTCAAGCCGACCCCAAGCTCTCGGAAAAGTCGCTAATACCTTTGCCGGTAAAAATGATGGAGGAAAAAGGCACTTTTGCTATCAGTAAGTCCACGAAGATTTATATCAGTGAAGAGGAGCAGGCTTTAAGAGGGGTAGCTGATTTTTTAGCGCAGTTTATAGGCAAGGCAACAGGCTTTAATGTGCAAATCGTTACGAAGGAACCTGAAGAGGGAGGGTTTATTGCCATGCATATCGAGCCGGGTCAGTCGCTGGAGGCTTATCAACTACATGTTCAGCCTGATAAGTTGCAGATTACGGCAAGCTCTGCAGAAGGCATTTTCAGAGGCGTTCAAACGTTAAGGCAGTTAATGCCTATTGCCATAGAAAAGGAGGGCGGCTTTGAACGCTCTTCGTGGGAAGTTCCTGCGGGCCTAATAGAAGATTCTCCCGAGTTTGCCTATCGGGGAAGTATGCTGGATGTCTCCCGTCATTTTTTTTCAGTGGAGGATGTCAAGCGTTATATCGACCTGATGGCCTTGTATAAATTGAACTACCTTCACCTTCATTTGTCTGATGATCAGGGATGGAGGATAGAAATAAAATCCTGGCCGAAACTTACGGAGATAGGAGGCAGTACAGCAGTAGGAGGAGGCAGCGGAGGTTTTTATACCCAGGATGACTATAAGGAGATTGTTGCCTATGCTCAGGCACGTTTTATTACCGTGGTACCCGAAATCGATATGCCAGGGCATACCAATGCAGCGTTGGCCTCCTATCCTGAGCTTAACTGTGACGGAAAAGCGCCAGAATTATATACCGGAATCGATGTTGGATTTAGCACCCTCTGCACTGACAAAGAAATTACCTATCAGTTTATCGACGATGTCATCAGGGAGCTTGCCGAAATCACTCCCGGACCCTATATCCATATAGGAGGGGATGAATCGCATGTGACTGCACTGGAGGATTATATTCCTTTCATAGAGCAGGTGCAGGATATCGTCAATTCCTATGGTAAGCAGGTCATCGGCTGGGATGAAATAGCCCATGCCGCTTTGAGGCCAAGCTCAATTGCGCAGTTTTGGGCTAAAGCGGAAAATGCAAAAATGGCGGTGGACCAAGGGGCAAAGGTGCTGATGTCCCCCTCTACCAAGGCTTACTTGGATATGCAGTATGATTCCACCACGCAGTTGGGCCTGCATTGGGCAGCCTATATTGAATTGGACAGTGCCTATATATGGGATCCTGTCAAGTTGGTTCCTGGGATTGGCAAAGAGGATATTTTAGGTGTAGAAGCGCCTCTTTGGACGGAAACCATTGCCAAAATGGAGGATGTTGAATACATGGTGTTTCCCCGGTTAATAGGTATAGCAGAGGTAGGCTGGACCAATCCCGCGCAAAGAAACTGGGAAGGATATCAAGAAAGGCTAAAACAACACCTGGCCAGACTGGATGCCTTGGAGGTAAATTATTATCGGTCCCCCTTATTGGGAGAAATCAAAGAAAAATAAACCATTGGCCGGCCTTAAGGGATTTAGGGCCGGCCAAGGTTTTTTATAGTTGGGAGGGGTCCGTAAGTTTGCCCATAAAGAGAATGGCCCCACTATGTTTTTCTTGAATGAAGAATACAAAGGGGCGATCGATGGTGATGCTTGTGGGACCTGGAATGGCCGATGTCAATTCAACAATTTCGACTACAGTGGCTGCTGCTGCTGCTGTTCCGGTTTCGTCCACCTCTATTAGTGCATCATGAATGACCCTGCTGATTTTCAGTAAATCCGTTGGAGTGTCAAAAAGTTCGGTGAAATTTTTTTCGTCAAATTCAAAAGGCGTAACCAGTCCCATGGCTTTGAGGTCATCCTTCATATTGTTGATTTTTTGACGCATTTTGAACTTAGGCATTTTGAGGATGATGTTCCTTTCCCTTGCATTTTCTCTGTACTGAGCCAATTGGGCAAGTGTCAATTGACTTTCGATTTGCTCAAGGCCATAGTGATCAGGAAGGAGAATGCCCATGGAATACTGGCCAGTGCTGTAAGGGATCTCTATATAGGTGAGGCCTTCATCTTTAAAAGTCAGAAAGCCGGCAGCTTGGTCAATGCCCATCATGTCCACCAAAGTTGACTGGGAAGCATTGATGTGAAATGTCTCTTTTTTTGTTTGGTTTTTATCGAATTGGAATTTCCAGTTTCCCTTAAAATAGATGGCGTTGACAAGGTACATTACCGCATCGGTGTCGACCTGATCAAGCATGTCTTTGATTAAGTTTTCTGTTTGATCTTCAATCCATTTATTGATGATATCGGCAGCACCGGTACTCTTCATGTCCAGCTGACTTAAGGCTGCCAGGTACTGGCTTTGCATGGTGTGTTGGAAGGCAGCCTTTACACTGAGGCTTTTTTTGTACCATATGCCGTTGGCGATGTTGAGTTTTACCTTGGGGTCCACCTCTTTAAGGAATTGGGTGAGTTCATGGTTGGCTCGATTGGCTTCTTCCAGGGAGGTGTTTTCGAAGTTTAATAAGTGCAGGTACTCGTGGAGAACCTCTCCTTTATTGCCGTTCATGGCCATGGAAAGAGCCTGCTGTATGCTGTAGGGGCTAAAAAAGAGGTTGGGCTGTTCACTTTTACTCAGCTGCTGGTACAGGTCAATTGCAAATGCACTACTGGAGCTGGCCAAGTCCTTTTCGTAATCCTGCAAGGTCCTGAGGTTTGGGATGATTTGCTCGTCTTTTGGTTTTTCATCCACACAGGAGGAAAGACTGCCCACAAAAAGGGCAAGGAAAAATAGGAGGCTGTACTTCATGGTTTCGGTTGTTTGATCTTCCCCAAGACGGAAAGAGAGCGGTAAACGCTACAAAAAAAAGCCTTTATGCTGAAGTGCATAAAGGCTCTAGGTAGTTGGTGTCTTATTGATTACCTGGATCTTTCCAGGGCTCTTTCCACATCCGCGATGATGTCATCGTGATGTTCGAGTCCTGCAGAAAGTCTGACCAGGCCAGGATGAATTCCTACACGCTCTCTCTCCTCTTCGGAAAGTTTGCTGTGTGTGGTCGATGCCGGGTGGGTGATGATGCTTCTGCTGTCTCCCAAATTGGCCGTAACAGTAATCATTTGTAGTTCATCGATAAATCTTTGCGCTCTTTCGATTCCTCCCTTTAGCGTCAAGGTAATGATCCCGCCGCCGTGTTTCATCTGCTTTTTTGCCAGGTCATACTGCGGATGGCTTTTCAGGAAGGGATATTTGACAAACTCGAGATCGCGGCTGTGTTGGAAAAAATCTGCCACTTTTAAGGCATTGGCACAATGTCTTTCCATTCGGACAGCCAAGGTTTCCATGCTTCGGGAAAGTATCCAGGCATTGAAAGGCGAAATGCTCGGTCCGGTATGGCGGGTGAAGAACTGCACCTCTTGGATAAGTTCTTTTTTGCCCAGAATCAGGCCTCCCAATACCCTTCCTTGTCCGTCGATGTATTTGGTGGCACTGTGGGCCACAATATCCGCTCCCCATTTGGCAGGCTGCTGAAGGTAAGGGGTGGCGAAACAGTTGTCGACCACCAAAATCAGGTTATGGGCTTTGGCAAATTTTCCCACCCACTCCAGGTCGATAACCTCCAGTCCTGGGTTGGAGGGCGTTTCAATGAACAACATTTTGGTGTTGGGCTGTACCAGCTTGTCCCAGTTTTCAATGTCAGAAATGTCACCATAGGTGGAAGTGATGCCCCATTTTGGGAAAACCCGGGTGAGCAATTGATGGGTAGAACCGAAAAGGGAACGGGAAGCAAGAATATGATCTCCCTGCTGTAAAAGGGAGGCTATGCTCCCAAACATCGCGGCCATTCCGGATGCAGTGGCAATTCCATCTTCAGTGTCTTCCAAGGCACAGACTTTTTCGATCAGGTCTGTACTGTTGGGGTTGGCATAGCGGGAATAGATGTTTCCGGGGATTTCATCGGCGAACATCTGACGGGCCTCTTCAGCACTTTCAAAGGTAAAGCTGGAGGTTAGGTAAATAGGGGCAGAGTGCTCTTTATGATTTGATTTGGAAGAAGCGATTCTGATGGCTTCGGTTTCAAAATGTTTATGTGACATAATTGCTGTTTCTTTTCAGAGTTAAAGTAAATGTTGATTGGGTGAAGGGACACGTTGCACACACATGGCGTACTTGCGTGAAATCCGGTGAGGGATAAGGAAAAAGGAAAGTGTTTGTAAGTGGTGCATAAAGTCTAATTTATAGTTCCCTAATTGATTATGGGGCAGGTATTGGCACCTTTCCAACGAGTAGGATGGTTGCCAGAGGGTCTTGGAGCCTGATCTCTCGCCTCTTCTTTATAAATCAGTTTCCTGAAGTCCTGCAAAATAAGGACAGCACGATTGAAATTCCAAACGATTTGATGTCTGTATCATGAAAATTGCCGAGAGGAATGGAATTTATGGTAGCAGTTCCTTGATGCTTTCTGCCCAAAGGTCATAGCCCTTTTTGTTTAGGTGCAATTGGTCACCTAGGAAAATGTCCTCCATTGGCTCCCCATCGGCATCCAATAAGATGTCCCATAGGTTGATAAAACTCACTTTTGCTGTTTGCTTGCAGTATTGTTCGAGTAGCTGGTTTAGCTCTTCGTACTTGTCTTTTAAATGCCATCTTGCAGGGCTTGGTTTTGGGCTGAGGAATACTATTTCAGCCTCTGGCAAGGTTTTACTGATTTTATCCGTCAGTTTTTTCATTGTACCCAGTACCGTTGTCGGTTTCTTTCCGCTGGCCAGGTCATTGTCTCCCTCGTAGATGAAGATTTTTTGGGGATGGTAACGGAAAATAAGTTCGTCTGAATAATACAGGAGTTCGTGGGTCTGCGACCCTCCAAAGCCCGTGTTGATGATGGTGAACTCAGGGAAGTAAGCGTTGAGGTCTTTCCATAGCCTTATGCTTGAACTTCCAGTAAAAAGAAAAACTGCGTTTTTATCTTCTGGTACAGGAGTGTTTTCGATGATCTCGCTGACTTCTTTTCGGAAGTGTTCCGGAGTTTCTTGTGCCAGGAGCAGCTGGGCAAGAAAAGTAAGGAACAATGTGGTGATGAAAATACCTTTTAGGGGCTGGAAGAAATTTCGTTTCATGGTTTTGATAAATAGGGTTTATGTATATCCGCAAAGACAACAGTAGCGCTAAATTAGCAAACCATTTCTCACAGCCTTGTCCACGGAGGCGGATAAGGCTGTGAGAAATAAATTTACTGGTGTAATTACGAATAATTGTAATTGGCTTTATTGCTTCTTTTGGTTTTTGGAAAAGTAAGGATAAAAATCTGTTTTTTTTATTTCTGGTCAGATTTGTGGTTTCAAAGATATCCCCAAATTACATGCTGCCGTAAATAGGCACATTGGAAAGTAGGTCATGGATAACGGACAATTTTCCGTACAGTTTAAGCTAATGACCGCTTTACTTTTCTGTAAATAAATACGGGGCGATGGAATGGTTTTTATACGGTTGAAGACCGAGAATCGGCTTTTGGAACCTTTTAGTGGGCATTCTGTCACTTTTTCTGTTATGGACAAAGATGGCGTGGTACTTTGGGGCTGAAATAGCCCGTTTTTTGATAGTAAGCAGTTTCAGTTATAGACCGTAAATATTCAATGGATAAACTTAAAAAGTTCCTTTGGTTTTGCAGTGGGGGGAATTTCTCCTTGCTCAAGAAATGCCTGACAGAGTCCAACAAGTATATGGGGATTGGAGGTACTGTGTTTTTTACGGGATTGTTGGCAGCTCTGTCGGCAGGCTATGCCCTCTTTACGGTCTTTGATGTATGGTATTGGGCGGTGCTTTTTGCAATCGTGTGGGGAGTGATGATTTTTAATTTGGACCGGTTTATTGTTTCCGGAATGAGGAAAAGAGCAAACGCCTGGCTGGAGTGGAAAATGGCCATCCCCAGAATAGTGTTGGCGATACTGTTGGCCCTGGTGATCTCCAAGCCTTTGGAGCTGAAGATATTCGAAAAGGAGATCAACCGGAAAATAGAAGAGGATAAAATACAGGCCTTGGCGGAGGCAAAATCAGGTTTGGATGAAGCCTTCCCGGAAGTGGATAGGCTGGAAGCGGAGAATGATGCATTGCGGGAGGAGGTACTGGTCAAAGAGGCTTTCAGGGATTTAAAGCAAAAAGAGTATGATGCCGAACGTTTTGGGGTAAAGACACCTGGGACCACAGGAATAGTGGGCCTGGGTACCAATGCCAAAAAGAAAGAGGAGCAGTTGGATGAAGCCTCCAAGGATTTGGCCGAATTGCAAAAGAGAAACTGGGCGAAAATTGATGCGAATGAGCTGGCCATTCAGGATATTTTGAAAGATAAAAAAGCTGTTCTTCAGCAGCAACAAGGAGCTATCAGCCAATATGATGGTTTGGCAGCAAGGATGGAGGCGCTTTCTGTTTTGTCCAAAAGTAGTCCTGCCATAGCCTTGGCCAATCTTTTTATTGTATTGTTGTTTGTGGGGATAGAAACAGCTCCGGTAATCGTAAAGCTGATTGCGGGACGTGGACCTTATGATCTCTTGATGGATAAGGCGGAAAGTGAGGTGGAGGTTTATACCAAAGAGATGAAGTTTAAAAATGAAGAAAAAAGCAAAAGTAGGCTCAGGTATTTTACAGAAACCCTAACGGAAGAGACCTCGTTGGCTATAAAGGAAACGCTTCATAGGAACCAGCATATGGCCGATCTTCGTATGAGGCAGTTGGAGCAAGGGAAAACGGAAGAGATGTCCGGGGAGGAGAAAAGCCTTTCTGAGAGTTCTTCTTAATAGGTGATGCATGTTATAGTGTCTGGGAGAGATTGGAGGGGACACTTTTCTTTGCGATCACTTCAAGTTGTTCCATGACATTAGGAATGGACTTCCACTCGGTCCAACTGATGATTTTAGCGATCCAACTCAGTTTTCTTCCCGGAGAGACAATCTTCAACGCCAGATTGTGGATGGCCTTGTCCCGTTGGTTCAGGCATTCAGGTCTGTTTTCAGCCATAAAATAGTTGTTGGCAAATTTCCAGGCGCCGTCCCTAGCCAACCGGATGCTGAAGTTGAGCAGCATTTCGTCCTTACCGTTTGCGAATTGGATGAAAAAGCCAAAAACAGGGGAAACCTTAGAAAGGTTTGCTTTTACACCATCCACCAATTCGGACAGTATCAGGTTGATTTTGTCAAAATCGTTAATGATTTCCAAGATATTTTGACCTTTCATGGTTTCTACCGTCGCGATGCCGAGGTCCAGGTTGATATGGGCATTGATGCCTAATAATAGATGTTGCAAAACCATGTGCCCGCCGGATTCGGAGGTGTCAAAAGCGCAAAGCCAGCTTTTTGTAGGGTCTTTGCTGGTTTTGTAGGCATCGTAGGCATCAAAGAATCTTTGGGCAAAGAAGATGTCCAGCTTTTCCATGCGTGGGTTGTCCTCGAATTCGCTGTTTTCAATACCTGTTTTTATCCTGATAGTGACTTGTCTGTAAAGTACTGCAAAATAGCCTATTCTACTATTGCTGGATTGGCATTGAGAAACGATCTCGTCCATTCTTGCGATGACCTGGTCGATGTTGTCCATTGAGAAAAAGTGGATTTAAAATGTTTTCGGTATTAATATAGTGGATGCACGGAAAAATTAAGTTGCCGGAAGCGATTTTTTGTGATTTTGTAGAAAGTTGTGGTTTTTATCCCGCTTGGGATTGTTGAATCGGTTTAGTACAGTGTATTAAAAGAATATGTCTTTTTAGAGCTACGTATAATTACTTGTTTTTATGTTTGCGAGCCAGCGTGAATGGAAATTATTTCGGTCGTATAGTTGTGGCGAAAAATATTTTATATTAAGTTTAGAGAAGTTTTGGTTCTAAAAATGAGGAACAAATCCTTTTTTTCCAAAATATATACGGCTGTTAGTCAGTTAAAATAAACCCATTCGAAGGATCTTTGCAGAGATCCTTCTTTTTTTTGTCTTTTTTTAAACCTGTTTTACGGGTTTTTACGTAAAACTTATTAATGCCGGTTGTTTTTTAAACCTGTGTTTAAAGTTTTTGTGTAAAAGGTGGTTTTTTTACCGTTGTTTTTAGTCTGTTTTGGGGATAAATGCTTTTAAATACATTTATCCCGATATTTTAATACCCGATTCTTTTGAAGCTGCGAATATAAGGGGTGAGGATCAGTTGTTGATGGGGCAGTAGGTTATGAATTTGTTAATTCATAAAAAAAGCTACCAATCGGTAGCTTTTTATTTTAAAGTATAGTAAAAGGGGTAGGTCAGGCATAATTATATTCCGGTTTCCAATATTCGATGGTTTTATCAAACAGCGATTGGTTCGCCAGATGGATACATGTGGCAGTAGTAGCTCCACTAATGACATTGGAGGCGGGCAAGGAATTGTCATGGATAGACTTGTGGAAATCCTTCAGGGCATACCAAGTACCGTCTTTGGTTTTTTCCTCCAAAAGAGGAATGCCCTTTCCATCCTTCCAGGTCAGTTTGGTGGCCCCTGATACCCCGTCAACGATTTGTAGTTCTTCCATTTTTTCTTTTTCCGGATAGAAATACCCCTCGTTCATTAGGAGCTCGACTGTACCCTGAGTGCCTTTGATGCTAAAAGAATAGCCTTCACGGGCATTGCTGCAGGTGGCGCCGAAGTTGCCGATCATTTCTTGCTTATCGTATCTCAGCAGGAGTTGCACATTGTCGAATGTTTCCCGGCCATCGTGGTAGTTGTCTATGCCTCCAGTTCCGATGATGGTGTCAGGATGGGTCTCGAAGGCCCAATTGATAAAGTCGATCTGATGGGAGAGCAATTCCGCCGGTAGTCCTCCTGAATATTCTTTATACATTCTCCAGTTGATCGTTCTTTCAAGGGAAGGGTCGGGCACGGGTCTTTTCCAGTTCCAGTTTCTGTCCCATCTGGAATCGATTTGGGTGACTTTTCCCATATAGCCAGACTGGATCATGTCTTTTACCTTATAGTATAAAGGGGTGTAGCGGTATTGGTGTCCTACCTGAAGAGTGAGTTTGGGATTCTCGTTTACCAAGTGGATAAGTTCCATTGCTTCAGGGATGTTATACGTCATGGTTTTTTCCAAGTAAACATGTTTTCCGGCCTGTAAGGCAGCTTTGGCCGGGGAAAAGTGCATATTTAGTGGCGTGGCAATGACCACGGCATCGACCTTTCCTTCTTCAATGAGCTTGTTGTAGTCCTTAAAAGATGTAAACTTTTTGCCCGAAAACCTTTTTTGGGTTTCTTTCAACCTGAAATCCATGGTATCGCAAATGGCGGTGATTTCAAATTGATCGGTCATTTGGCTCATGACATGCATGATTCCCTTTCCCCTATCTCCACAACCGATCACCCCCACTTTTATGGGGCCATCTTTTATAAATGATTGGTAGGCGGATGTAAGTTGGTAGGGAAAAATAGATGCTCCCAAGACTACCCCTCCTGTTTTCATGAAATCCCTTCTTTTCATTTGCTTATTAACTTATTTACTGATTTTTTCTTTTCCACAATTTTAAATATATGTCAATACGATTTTAAATAAAAGCCGAAAATGGTTGGGAGGAGATAATTTTGTTATTTTGGGGCAGTATGGCCCCTGTGTCGTTGGAGGAACACTGACAAGAATTATATAGATGGCAAAGAAGTTGGATTAAAGGAATCTTTGTTGGAGTGATTTGGAGCTTGGGGCACTGTTTAAAATCTCAAATCGACAATTAGATATGTATATCTTTGGTGCTTCTGGACATGGCAAGGTAGTAATTACAGCTTTTGAAAGCTGTGGTATCAAAATTAGCGGTGTCTTTGATGATAATCCAGGCATTGATCAATGTCTCCAGTATACCGTAAAACCTTATAATGGTGGGGAGATATTGCAGGATAATTGTGCATTTATCGCTGTGGGAGATAATAGCGTGAGGAAGAAAATCTATGATAGGTTGGGCAAAGGCGTTCGCTACGGTTCTGTGGTTCATGATAAAGCTTTTGTCAGCGAGTATGCAAGTTATGGCACAGGTACGGTGATCATGGCTGGAGCCCTGGTCCAGGCTCATGCGAAAATCGGGAATCAGGTTATCGTCAATACGGGAGCTGTGGTGGACCATGATTGTGAACTGGGGGACTTTGTGCATATAGCACCCAATACTACCTTGTGTGGAGGAGTGAAAGTAGGGAGGGGGAGTTTAGTAGGAGCGGGGAGCACGGTGCTGCCAGGAAAAAGGATTGGAGAATCATGTACTATTGGTGCAGGAGCTACAGTACTCAGGGATGTGTTGGACGGAGAAGTGGTATACGGGGTGGTGAAATAAGTATCAAATGGAAACAAAGACATTGAACAGTGTGTTGTCTGGGATCACGGACACGGTGCTTCTGGAGAGTATCAAGAAGGAGGGGCATGAAGTCAAAGTGCCTGCCGGACAAAGCATCATGGAACCGGGGCAGTTTGTCAAAATGGTGCCCATAGTACTGGAAGGGGCCATAAAGGTGTTAAGAGTGGACGAGGAAGGAAGGGAATTGTTCCTGTATTATTTATATCCGGGAGAGACCTGTGCATTGTCCTTGACCTGTTGTGATGCGTCCAAACCTAGCGAAATTAAGGCGGTAGCAGAAGAGGACACCCTTATTTTAGGTGTTCCGGTACGCTTTCATGAAAAGTGGAGTGAAGAATTCCGACAATGGAAGGATTTCGTTACCCAAACCTACCAAACCAGGTTTCAGGAGATGCTGAAGGCATTGGATGCAGTGGCTTTTCTTAAAATGGATCAGCGGCTAATGCGGTATATACAGGTAAAAAGGGAGAAGTTCAATAGCAATGAGCTGCAGATCACGCATTTGGAAATAGCCAAAGAACTGGGGACATCGAGGGAAGTGATTTCGAGATTGTTAAAGCAACTAGAGAAGAAAAAGTGGATAGAGCTGGGAAGGAATAAAATTTATGTCCGTGATGATTTTAAAGAATTGATCAACAAGGAGCAGTTTTGAAGGTGAGTCCGGGTTTTAATTTTTTATTTCAATACCAATAGGGGAACAGTGGTCTGCAGGGCCATTTCAGCGCAGTGGCTTTTGTTGAACAGGTAATCGAAAAAGCCATGGTGCCTGGAAAACATGGATAACATTGTTTGTGAGTTTTGCTCCAGGTAATTGAGAAGCCCTTTGTTTACCCCATGGGCTAAAACTTCCTCAAACTGAATGGTCAGCTGGGGAAATCGATCCTTCAGGTAGCTTGACAATTCGAAAAAAGTCAATTGATGGACTTCCTCTTCCTCTTTTTTGATGTGGATTATTTTATAAGGAAGATGATATTCCTTGGTCAGCATGATGAGCTGGCCCAAGAAGATGATGTCCTCCTTGTTCAGTTCCATGGCCAATGAGATGGATTCTATTTTATGGAAACTGGCACCCTGTGGTATGCACATGACCGGTTTTGGGCAATGCTTGATCACCTCTGAAGTGGTGGATCCGAGAAAAGCATGTCTTATTTTGTTCTCACCGTGACTGCCAACAATAACAAGGTCATAATCTCCACTTTTTGCCTCAGCACAAATGGCTGAAGATGCAGTTTCCTGTTTGATCAGGTGGCCGGTGGTGATGCCATCCGCTTTGGCTGATTGTTCCAACGCTTTAAGTTCTTTTTTAGCTTGTTTTTCTACGGTAATGATATAATCCGCCACCTGCGCGGCAAAATCATAAATAGGTGTAAAGGCAAACAGCAGGGTGATGGAGCCCGCATGGTTCTGGGCCAAATGCCTGGCAAATTGGAATGCATTGAGGGCATTGTCAGAGAAATCAGTAGCTAAGAGGATTTTCATGGCTTACCGAATGAATTGTATAGTTAATATAAGTAGTTAAACCCAAAATTCATGCCCTTGGGCAGGAGAATCACCAGTGAATTCCTTACGTTTTTCAGGATCAGCTCAGAAGAGGTTTGGGCAAAAGAAAATAAATTGCTTTTTTTCAACACCTCCAAAATGGCTGATCGATCTATTATTACATGATGTTGCCTCCATAAAACAACGGGGAAATACCCTTTTGTAGGATATTTTTAATAGGTTTGGTTGTTGGCGAAAAGGATGAAATTCAGGTTGAAAAGGTGTTTTCATGGGAAATTCGAAAGCTTTGAGAAAAGCCAATGTAACAAAAGTCACCTGAATGATCATCAGGAAGCCCTAGCTTTGCTCTCAAGATAAGAACGCATAGATCAACTGTAAATGGACATTATTATCATTTTTGGCTTTTTGGCTTCTCTGGTTATTGGGATGAGTTTGGGATTGATTGGAGGGGGAGGGTCTATATTGACCGTGCCGATCCTAGTCTATTTATTCGGTATATCCCCGGTTGTTGCGACCGCTTATTCCCTTTTTGTGGTGGGCGGAACTTCATTGGTTGGGTCTTTTTCCTATATGGCCAGGGGAAGCATTTCTTACAAAACAGCGCTGGTGTTTGCCATTCCGTCCTTTACAGCCGTGTTTCTTACCAGGAAATTTGTCGTCCACCAGCTTCCGGATGTACTTTTTACTTTTAGAGATGTCGTCGTGCCAAGAGATGTGGCTATCATGGTTTTTTTTGCACTGATCATGGTTTCTTCAGCCTTTTCAATGATAAAAAATGGAAAAAAGCTCAGGCCCAAGCGGAGCGGGGAAAGGTTCAATTATCCGATGATTGCAGTTCAAGGGTTGTTCGAAGGCACGATCACTGGAATGGTTGGGGCTGGAGGAGGCTTTTTGATCATTCCTGCGCTTGTGATTTTGGCCAAACTGCCCATGAAGAAGGCGGTAGGAACTTCCCTGTTGATCATTGCAGCCAAGTCACTTTTGGGATTTACAGGGGATTTGGGCGCGGTGAAAATGGATTGGGGCTTTCTGTTGGCCTTTACGGCCTTATCCATTAGCGGGATCTTTTTGGGAAGTAAGCTGTCGAAACAGATAAAAGAAGCCACATTGAAAAAGTTTTTTGGATGGTTTGTCCTGGCTATGGGGCTGTACATTCTCCTGTCCGAAATCTTAGGGTGATGAAGGGCCATTTTAAGGATATGTGATAGAAGTCACTGTCAGGCTTAAATGTAGGCCTTAACTTCGTATTAGATTCATGGCAATAGTGGAACTATTCCATTGACTTACGAGTAGAAATAGTAAAGTCTAAAGTCCAAGTCTGAAGTCCAAGTCTAAAGTCCAAGTCTGAAGACTTGAACTAGTTGGGTGAAGTAAAAATAGTAAAGTACAGGTCTGAAGTCTTGAACCAGTTCACAGCAGATAGTACAACCAAATTAGTAGAGAAAAGATTAACCGCATATCGTATTAAGCAATGAAAGTAGAACAGATTTATACAGGATGTTTGGCCCAGGGAGCTTACTATTTGGAGTCCAGTGGGGAAGCGGCCATTATTGATCCATTAAGGGAGGTAGAACCTTATATAGAAAAAGCAAAAAGGAACGGCGCGAAAATTAAATACGTTTTCGAAACCCATTTTCATGCGGATTTTGTCTCCGGACATAAAGATCTGGCCGATAAGACCGGTGCAAAGATCGTTTTTGGGCCTACGGAAACTCAACTGGGATTTGAGGCAGTCAAGGTAAAGGACGGGGAAGAGTTTCAGCTGGGAAATGCAAGGATCAGGGCAATACATACCCCAGGTCATACCATGGAGAGCACTTGCTATCTGTTGACGAATAAGGAGGGCAAGGAAGAGGCGATTTTTACCGGAGATACGTTGTTTATAGGAGATGTAGGCCGGCCGGATTTAGCGCAAAAAGTAGCTGAGGAGCTGACCCAAGAAAAGCAAGCAGGGCTGTTGTATGACTCGCTGAGAAACAAAATCATGCCTTTACCGGATCATTTGGTGGTCTATCCGGCGCATGGAGCAGGAAGTGCATGTGGTAAAAATATGAGCAAGGAGACTTCCGATACCCTGGGGAATCAGAAAAAGACAAACTATGCTTTGCAGGATATGAGCAAGGAAGAGTTTATCAAAAAATTGACCACAGGGCTTACCCCGCCTCCTGCTTACTTCCCCAAAAATGTACGGATGAATATCCAAGGCTATGAGAGTATTGATGAAGTACTGGAAAGAGGGGAAAGAGCACTTTCTCCGGAGGAGTTTGAAGCAGTGGCCAATGAAACAGGTGCGGTTCTATTAGACACCAGGGACCCTCAGGATTTTGCGAAAGGATTTATTCCAAACTCCATCAACATCGGTATAGATGGGAGCTTTGCTGTTTGGGTAGGAACGATGATTACCAATATCAACCAGGAAATTTTGGTGATTGCAGATGTCGGTAGGGAAGAAGAGGTGATTACCAGATTGGCCCGTGTGGGCTATGATCACGCCATAGGCTTCTTAAAAGGTGGTTTTCAAAGCTGGTCTAAAGCGGGCAAGGAGACTGATGTTATCACCTCCATTTCGGTAGATGACTTGGCGGGGCTTAAAAAAGCAGATCCTTCTATCAATATCCTTGATGTAAGGAAGGAAAGTGAGTACGAAAGTGAGCACCTGATCGATGCGGAAAATAATCCATTGGATTATATAAATGAGAATATGAGCTCAATAGATAAGGATAAAAAATACTATATTCATTGTGCAGGTGGATACAGGTCCATGATTTTTACCTCTATCATGAGGGCCAGGGGCTATGAAAATCTAGTGGACATCAATGGGGGCTTTAAATCGATAAAAGATTCGGGTAAATTTGAATTAACAGCCTACGTTTGCCCCAGTATTAAGCTTTAATAAATATTGTGAACAAAGGATGATTAAGAAGGGGCGGTCCAATGGTAAGAAAATAGATCACGCGCGACGGAAAATGATCTAACTGTGCATTCATTGCAGGTAGAGGACATTCTCAGCCTGTGTGAGGTAAACTTAATTCAATCATCATTGAATTCGAATGACCTAAACTTATTTGAGGCAGCTTCTTTTATAAATGAAATTATGGAAAAACTATTAGAATGGATGAGTCAACCATGGCCCTGGTATGTAGCGGGGCCATTATTAGGGCTGACGGTGCCTGTATTATTGTTGTTGGGGAATAAATCGTTTGGGATTTCTTCCTCACTGCGGCATATATGTGCAGCCTGTGTGCCTGCCAAAATTCCCTTTTTTAGTTATAACTGGCGGAAAGAGTCGTGGAATCTCTATTTCGTATTCGGTGTGATGTTGGGGGGAGTATTGACAGGGACTTTTTTATCCAACCCCGAGGCCGTAGTGGTGGCAGAGAGTACGCAGAGGGATCTGGCTGCTTTGGGGATTACAAAGTATTCCAACCTTTTGCCGGAATCCATATTCTCATGGGGAAATGTGTTGAGCATGAAGGGGTTGATATTCTTTGTGTTGGGTGGTTTTATGGTTGGTTTTGGAACTCGGTATGCAGGAGGATGTACTTCCGGTCATGCAATTATGGGAATCAGTAATTTGCAGTGGCCTTCTATGGTCGCAACTGCTTTCTTTATGATCGGAGGGTTTGTGATGACACATTGGTTGCTTCCTGTATTGATGAAATGGGCTGGAATATAAATGATATTGAAGAAATGAAAACATTAGAAAAACATCGGGATACGCTTGAGCATAAACCTTCAGGCTTTTTGGGGAAGGAAGAAAAAGGATTAAAGCTGTTAAAATACCTAGTGGTGGGCGTTTTTTTCGGGATTGTATTGGTGAAGTCGGAAGTGATTTCCTGGTTTAGGATCCAAGAAATGTTCAGGTTGCAATCCTTTTTTATGTATGGGGTGATAGGTTCGGCCATTGCCGTTGGTATGCTATCTATCTACCTTATTAAGAAATTCAATATCAAGACCCTTTCAGGTGAAAAGGTGGAGTTGAGGGATAAGGAATTTCGGAAGGGACAAATCATTGGAGGTTTTATATTTGGTTTAGGCTGGGCCATCACCGGAGCCTGCCCTGGCCCATTGTTTGCCCAGATTGGTACCGGTTATACCGTTGTACTTGTGACCTTGATGAGTGCACTGTTGGGTACTTGGGTTTATGGGAAGTTTGAGCACAAACTGCCCAATTAAGGGCTATTTACTTTATATAGGATATGGATGCCGAGATTTGGCGTCCATTTTTTTTATCTTCATTTCTGCCAATAAGAAGAAAAAATGATCAGGTTTGCTCAAAAGTCAACCGTCATTTGAAAACTTTTTTATAGATCATTCTGATCAATAGGATAGCCAATAATACCGTAACTCCTGCAATAACGAATTCCATAAATGTATGATGGGATAGTAGCACAAGGTAATTATAAAGGGAATGGCAAAAAAGGAGCAGAGCTGTGGAAGGAAGATTTTTTTTATTGTGTACTAAATTAAAGCACCATTGCAATCGATTGATGTGTTTTTATCTGGAGAAGGGGCTCTGGAATGCTAAAAAAGTCCGTTACTTTGTAGGGTACAACCTATTAAAAAACCTATGAACTTATTAAGAAAGAGGAGGATAGCGCTCGGCTCACTTTTTTTTCTGGCGGGACTGAGTTTTGCTTCTTGGGCATCGCGGATACCAGATTTTCAGCAGGCCTTCGATTTGACGGAAGGAGAACTGGGGACATTGCTCTTGGGAATGCCCATAGGGTCCTTGATGGCTTTGCCATTGGCTGGTTGGGCGGTGGATAGATACGGGAGCAGAAAAGTCATCGTGGTCGGTAGCATAGCCTATGGCCTTTCTCTTTTGAGCTTGGGCTATATGGGCAATGTTTTTCAGTTAGGCATGGCTGTAATCCTTTTTGGAGTGATGGGCAATATTATGAACATTTCCTTGAATACACAGGCCTTACTGGTAGAGGACAGGTACAGAAGAAGTATTTTGGGTTCCTTTCATGGCCTATGGAGTCTGGCAGGTTTTACAGGGGCGGGAATTGGAGCGTTGATGATAAAGCTGGAGATGGCGCCAAGTGAACATTATTGGGTGGTGATCGGTATCATGATGCTCATTCTGTTATTTTCCAATAAATTCTTGTTTAAGGATAGGAAAAGTCAAGATGGAGGAGGGCTGGTGTTGAGGAAGCCTGATGCCATTTTGCTGAGAGTTGGGCTGGTAGGTTTTTTCGGAATGATGTGTGAAGGCTGTATGTTTGATTGGAGCGGTGTTTATATCAAAAAAGTAGTATTGGCCCCATCAGAATTAGTGCCTTTTGGGTATGTAGCCTTTATGGGCGCCATGGCATCGGGGAGGTTCTTTTCTGATGCACTGGCCAATAAGTGGGGGAAAATTGCCATGCTAAGGTTAAGTGGTGGGCTTATCGGAGCTGGGCTCTTACTTTCTGTGGCCTATCCTGTGTTTACCAGTGTGATCGTAGGGTTTTTATTGGTAGGTATCGGGACTGCTTCAGTCATTCCTTTGTCCTACAGTATTGCAGGAAGGTCTACGATGTATTCGCCAGGAATTGCCTTGGCCTTGGTGTCTACCATTTCTTTTTTTGGTTTTTTATTGGGGCCTCCATTGATTGGATTTGTTGCAGAGCTGTTTGACCTACAGGTCTCCTTCGCACTGATTGCCTTTATGGGGA
This sequence comes from Echinicola sediminis, assembly GCF_054777495.1. NCBI lineage: Bacteria > Pseudomonadati > Bacteroidota > Cytophagia > Cytophagales > Cyclobacteriaceae > Echinicola > Echinicola sediminis. Next base: position 22,210 of record NZ_BAAHAP010000008.1, read on the forward strand.
TCTGTATAACTATTTTGGTGAGTATAAGGACACAAATTTTTGAATCCCATAAACTCCCCCAAAAAACCGAGACTGCTGCCACCACTTAAATTTGGGGGAACAGGTCTGAGATGATGAACAAGTTGCCTTTAAGAGGGGCAAAGGGTTAAGGTAAAAAGGATGAGAGGAGGTTTTGACCTATAGGTTACAATTCAGGCAGGAGGAAATTGGGAAGGACTACTGGATTTGGTCAAATCCAGCGTGGGATTTTCCTTCTAAAAATACAAATTTGCCTATCTTTGCAGCCTATGAGCAAAAAAGATTTTAAAAGATATACAGTGACCTCTGCCTTGCCTTATGCCAATGGTCCATTGCATATAGGGCACTTAGCGGGATGTTATATTCCATCGGATATCTATGTACGTTATCTGCGTTCTTTGGGCAAAGATGTGGCGTACATTTGCGGATCTGATGAACATGGAGTAGCAATCACCATCAAAGCCAAAAAAGAAGGGGTAAGTCCTCAGGAAATTGTTGACCGTTACCATGGCATCATGAAGGCGAGTTTTGAGGAATTCGGTATCAGTTTTGACCATTATTCCAGAACCAGTGCGCCTATTCATCATGAGACTGCCTCGGCATTTTTTAAAGATCTCTACGAAAAAGGCGAGTTTTTGGAGCAATCCACAGAACAATATTATGATGAGGAAGCGGGACAATTTTTGGCGGACCGATATATAGAGGGAACATGTCCAAAATGCGGGTATGAAAACGCCTACGGAGACCAGTGTGAAAAATGCGGCACTTCACTGAATCCCACAGACCTGATTAATCCCAAGTCTAAATTGAGCGGAAATTCTCCAGTACTCAGGGAAACCAAGCATTGGTTTTTGGACCTTGCCAGGTATACTGATTTCCTTAAAAAATGGATTTTGGAGGACCATAAGGACGATTGGAAAAACAATGTATTAGGGCAGTGCCGCTCCTGGTTGGAAACTGGAGATGGGCTTCAGGCCCGGTCGATGACCAGGGACATGGATTGGGGCGTGCCGGTACCGGTAGAAGGAGCAGAAGGCAAGGTGCTTTATGTGTGGTTTGATGCTCCAATCGGTTATATCTCCTCCACGAAGGAATGGGCAGCCGAGAAGGGGATTGACTGGGAACCTTATTGGAAAGACCAGGATACCAAATTGGTCCATTTTATCGGAAAAGATAATATTGTGTTCCATTGCATTATTTTTCCTGCCATACTGAAGAACCACGGAGAATATGTGCTTCCCGATAATGTGCCTGCCAATGAGTTTCTGAACTTGGAAGGGGATAAGATTTCCACTTCGAGGAATTGGGCGGTATGGTTGCATGAGTATTTAAAGGATTTTCCAGGTAAGCAGGATGTGCTTAGGTATGTGCTGACAGCCAATGCTCCAGAGACGAAGGACAATGATTTTACCTGGAAAGACTTCCAGGGAAGGAACAATTCCGAATTGGTTGCCATCTATGGTAATTTTGTCAATCGGGCCGTGGTCCTTACCCATAAGTATTTCAATGGAGCCGTGCCACAGCGGGCTGAATTATCTGCTTATGATGGAGAAGTATTGGAAGCGCTAAAGCAGTTTCCGGAAAAAATAGCAGCATCAATAGAAAAATACAGGTTCAGGGAAGCTTTGAGCTTGGTGATGGATTTTGCCCGATTGGGCAATAAATACCTGGCCGATACCGAACCATGGAAGACCATCAAGGAGGATAAAGAAAGAACAGGGACGATTTTGAATATTGCCTTGAACATTGCCGCAAACTTGGGGATCGTATCAGGTCCTTTCCTGCCTTTTACCAGCGAAAAACTCTCCAGGATGCTGGGGACTGGCTCACTCAAATGGACAGATGCAGGTTCAGGAGATTTGCTGACTGGCGGGGAAGCTATCGGCAAAGCCGAATTGCTATTTGAAAAGGTAGAAGATGAGGCTGTAGCAGGACAGGTACAAAAGCTTTTGGATGCCAAAAAACAGAACGAGGCCGCCAATGCGATTGTGCCGCCGGTTAAGGATATCATCACCTATGATGATTTTGTGAAGCAGGACCTAAGGGTGGTTACCATATTGTCGGCAGAGAAGATAAAGAAATCCAAAAAATTACTCAAGCTCACTGTTGATGCGGGATTGGAAAAGCGCACGGTTTTAAGTGGTATTGCTGAGTATTTTAGCCCGGAAGAGCTTGTGGGAAAACAGGTGACCATGTTGATAAATTTGGCGCCAAGGAAGATGATGGGAGTAGAGTCAGAGGGGATGATCCTGATGGCAGAAGATAAAGATGGGGCATTGAAATTAATGGTTCCGCATGATGGGACAGCTCCAGGTTCCCCTATCAGTTAATTCAAAAAAACACTTGATAAAATTAATCAAGTGTTTTTTTTATCTATTTTGATCAAAAAATACCCCTATAGGGGTATTTTCTTTAAGATGTCTATGGGTTAATTTTACTTATTATTAAGTTATAAATTAGCAATCATGGTATTCTTTTATCTTACAAATTTTTTACAAAAAGACGCAGAACACGTCATTCATGTTCAGGGATGTTCAGAGATGCCGGAAATGGATAGCCTAAGTTATTTAGGTCCTTTTAATAATTCTTTAGAGGCACTTCGGACTGCTCAAAAAAGATGTGATGATGCAAATGTTTGTGCGCATTGCTGTAAGGACTTGCAAAAAACAGTTTTAGCTGGAGGGTGATTTTTATTGGTTTAAGATGGGAAACCTTTGCCTGTGTCCTGTGCAGTTGTTCTATAAGGCTTATCTGGGGGGCGCAGTAGGAAATCAAATGGCATCGAAAAACCTGATTTTTCTAAAATGGACAGGAAAGGAGATGCTCATGACATACAGCTCATCCATCAATAAGCTTTTGATTTTCCAATCCGCGAATCCACCACCTACTTCATAAGGAATGTACTGGATACCATCCATACAATTGATTAGGTTTAGGTTTTCGGTCATGCTCAGGGAAGTGGCTTTAAGCAGGGATTCTTTGCGTGTCCAAAGCTTAAAGAATTCGTGCCTGGGGGAGTAGGAACTTTCTATAAAGTTAGTTTCAGGGCCGGAAAAATGATTACGAATGAGCGGCATAAAGTCAATCCTACTGTCAATGAATTCAATATCCACCCCCAGTTCTTCACTACAGAAAGCAAAGATCACCCAATCGTGGGAATGTGAAATATTGAAGTAAAGGTCCCTATTGTCCTTTAGGAAAGGCTTGTTGTTCATTCCATAGCTGATTTCCAAGTCACTGGGAGGACAGTTGAGGTATTTGGACAGGAGAAATTTTAAGAATCCTTTACTGATGGCATATTGCAAACGCTCGCTTTCCTTTTTTAGCTTTTTCATCATTTTTGTCTCCTGCGGCGTAAGGTATTTGAGAACAGTCTGGATCTGGTTCTGTATTTTTTTGACGGGGATTCTCCATATATCAACGTGATCATTGATATTGAAATCGGATTCTCTGTCCCAATTTGGTAGTAAAAGGGTGCTACAACGAATTTTGCTGATAAATAACTGGCTATTCATCATTTTTCTACACAGTTTCTCATTGAAAATGGGGACTAATTCATCATAGCTCTTATGCATGAGTCTATACATTGCCAGATGCTTTAAGTTAAAGTATCGATTATTTCATACGTAATAATTATGCGGTGTATTACTGTTTCAATTCACAAAAACTATTTGTAGAATCCCGCTGTGCGTTCCATGCTGCCTTGTTTAGTTTAAAGCCAGGTTTTATGAAATGAGGGATTCTGTTTCCCAGTTTAAGAAAATGCACTAAACAAAATGGAATATTTAAATTTATGAATTTTTTGTATTAATAAAAATGTATTTTAAATCATAAAAAACGAATTAAATAAAATAGTATTTGTATGGTTCAAAAGTGCGAACGAGTTCTAGTAAAAAGTTTTTGTTTTTTAAGAAATAAAAGGATTAAGCGACACTTATGGGGGGTAGTCCATGAACAGCCACTTAGGAGAAATGAAGCAGTAGGTCCTTCATTCAATTTTTCCTAAAGGTAGGATAAAGAGAATCCTCGGGAGAGGCTCCTCTTTATCCAAGGTGTTTCCATTAAGCTTCGGTTAAATCCAGAAGAAATGCGTACTCCAAGGCCAGTTCTTTCAGTGCCTGGAACCGACCGGAAGCACCACCATGCCCAGCATCCATATTAGTGTACAAAAGCAAATGGTTGGAGTCGGACTTTAAAGCCCGGAGTTTTGCCACCCATTTCGTGGGCTCCCAATACTGCACCTGGCTATCGTGAAGCCCTGAAGTTACCAGAAGATGGGGATAGCTTTTTTTCTCGATATTATCATAGGGAGAATAGGACAGCATATAGTCATAGAAAGCTTTTTCTTTGGGGTTTCCCCACTCATCAAATTCCCCGGTAGTCAAAGGGATGCTTTCATCCAACATGGTGGTGACCACATCAACAAACGGTACAGCAGCAATGACCCCTTTGTAGATTTCCGGCTTCATGTTGATTACCGTGCCCATTAATAGCCCTCCAGCACTTCCTCCCATTGCAAAAAGCCTGTCCGGGGAAGTGTATTTTTCAGCAATCAGGTGCTCAGAACATGAAATAAAATCGGTGAAGGTATTTTTTTTATGCAGCATCTTACCATTCTCGTACCAGTGCCTTCCCATTTCCTGTCCTCCTCTGATATGAGCAATAGCAAATACAAAGCCTCTGTCAAGTAGGCTCAGTCTATTGGTACTGAACAATGCGTCCGTACTAAAACCGTATGAACCGTATGCATACTGAAGTAAAGGACTGTTGCCATCTTTGGAAAAAGTGGATTTTTTATAGACCAGTGAAATGGGAATCAACGTTCCGTCACTGGCTTTTGCCCAAATACGCTCAGATTTATAATCTTCCGGATCATAACCTCCCACCACTTCCTGTTGTTTTAGGAGTGTTTTGGTGCGGGTTTCCATATGATAATCAAAAGTGGAAGAGGGGGTGGTCAGGGAGTTATAACCAAACCGCAATAATTTGGTGGAAAATTCAGGGTTATAACTTATCCACGCTGAATAGGTGGGCTCGGAGAATTCAATGTAATGAGGGGAGGATCCCTTCCAAGGATTGACTTGAATCCTCGTAAGCCCATTGTACCTTTCTTCTAGTACGAGGAAATCCTCAAAAACTTCGAAGCCTTCTATCAATACATCTTCCCGGTGAGGGATAAGGTCTGTCCAGTTTTCTTTACCTGTTTTACTGACCGGCGTCCGGACAAGCTTAAAGTTTGTGGCTTTTTGGTGATTGGTATGGATCAGGAAATAGCTATCAAAATGATCTACATGATATTCCAGGTCCCGTTCCCTGGCTTGAATAAGCTGAAACTCACCATTAGGGCTGTCAGCATTGATAAAGCGAACCTCCGATGAAACGGTGCTTTCACTGCAAATGAAGAGGTATTGCTTTGACTTTGATTTGGTGACGTGACAGGTAAATGTCTCATCCTGTTCTTCAAAAACTAATTTATCGTCTTTTTGAGGTGTGCCCAGCCGGTGCTGGTAAATTTGGAATGACCTCAGGGTGTTGGGGTCCTGCTTAGAGTAGAAAATGGTCTGATTGTCATTGGCCCAGACCAAGTTGCCCGTTGCACCACTGATTTCATCGTCTATAAGTTTGTCCTCATTCAGGTCTTTGAATTTAATGGTATAAACTCTTCTGCCCACATTGTCCTGGGCAAAGGCCAAAAGCTGTTGGTTGGTGGAAACCGAGACGGTACTGACATTGAAATATTCATTGCCTTCAGCCAGCTGGTTCACATCCAGTATGATTTCCTCTTGGTTTTTAAGCGTTTTGGCTTTTCTACAGAATAAAGGATATTCCCCTCCTTTGATGAATCTGGTGTAATAGAAATAGCCGTCCTTAAAATAGGGAACACTCTCATCATCTTCCTTGATCCTTCCTTTCATTTCCTGAAAAAGCTCTTCTTGCATTTTTTCGGTATGCTGTAAAGAGGCTTTTAGAAAATCATTTTCTTCGTTCAGGTACTGGATCACATCAGGGTTATTTCTGTCATTCATCCAATAGTAGGGGTCTATTCTGCGGTGACCATGAAAAACAAGTTCTTGGTCTTTAATGGGAGCTACAGGGCTTTTTGCAATTTTCATAAATGATTTTGAATTAGATATTGCGTAGAAGGTCCAAATTTAAATGCTAAAAGTCTTCCTTCCTATTTTATGTTAAAGCAAAGCGCTCCTATCAAGTTATTGGCCGAAGTAATTTGTCTTATTTGATCAATTGGCTTCTGGTGGAGCATAAGCAGTTGGCGCTGCCTACTATTTTATGATGTTTTTTGATTTTTTTTTAAAAATAAATATTGATTTAATACAGGTTATAACTTAAATAAATTATATTAATATGGTTTTAATATAATGATATATGGGATTTGTTCAAGAGTTTAAGAAATTTGCACTGAAAGGCAATGTGATAGACCTTGCAGTAGCCGTGATCATCGGAGGTGCTTTTGGAAAAATAGTTACTTCTTTGGTCAATGATGTGATCATGCCACCAATCGGACTGGCTTTAGGAGGAGTTGATTTTAAGCAGCTCATGGTCGTACTAAAGGAACCTACGGTGTCTCCCGATGGAGTGGAGCTGGCCGCAGTTGCCATTAAGTACGGTAATTTTATACAGAATGTAGTGGACTTTATCATCATCGCCTTTTTTATATTTATGGCTATTAGAATGATGAATAAGCTGGAGAAAAAAGAGGAGGCAAAGCCGGCCCCACCACCTGCACCATCCAAAGAAGAAACTTTACTGAGGGAGATCAGGGATATTTTAAAGGAAAAGTAATTAGAAAGGCTGTCTGTTTTCTCAGGCAGCCTTTACTTATTAAATTGATACCTCATCTGAGCGGTAAGTTCACTAAGCCGGTTACCATCCACTTGCTGGAGCCCGGAGCCAATTTGGTCTCGGTCAGTGTAAACAGATCTGCTCCACCTTATCCAAAAGGAAAGCTTTCTAGAAAGGTTATATTGAGTGAGTAGGTAATAGCGCATACCCTGCCCATAATAGCTGGGAATGGAAAAGGCCCATAGTACATTCTTTTCAAAGATGTATTGTCTGTTTTCATAGTCCTCAGTATCAAACAAGGCAAACCTTGTACTCCATTTCCATTTTCCCTTGGCCAGGTTGGCATCTTGGGCGATGGCATAGCCCCTCGTCTTTTGATGGTCAAATTCAAAGGAACTTGTTTGGATTCGGGTACGGATAGAGAAATACTTGGTCATAGAATAATCAAGGTTCAGGGTGTAGTTTCTCCTTGTTCCTGTGGATAGTTGATAGGTAGGGTTTTCATTTTGGGTTGAGCTGATGTTTCTATCCTTTATTTCTTCTCTTATTTGTAGATAAAAAGAGAGTGACTTTTTAGGGGAGTAGGTAATTCTTTGCAGCCATTCATGTCCAGAAGAGGGGGAGTATACCCTGTATCTCAGCCAAGGGAATTTAAAGTGATCAAAATAGCCGGACCATCTCCATTGTCTGTTAGGCCGATAATTGATGGCCAGGTAGATACCTTTTTCGTTGATGGGCCGGGAGCCCTCAGAAAAAGCATTCCCATAGAAGCTGTGGAAGTTTCTGTCGTAATCCCTTATGTGAACAGCAAGGTCAAGGTCTTGGCTCAAACTGCTCATGGCTCCGATGACAAAAGCTTTTCCCGTACTTTTTGAAATGGCCATTTCACCAAAGAAAAAATGATTTTGGTGGTTAAAAGAAATGTAGGAGCTATGCACATGGTTTAGCTGCCCTCGAAATTCATACTGATTGTAGATCTGGTCATTGCGCCGGTACGGATGCTCAAATTTGGAAAGGAGACTATTGAGACCAATCTGAAGGTTTTTATCCGTAGAAAAGTAGGCCAGATTGGCCCCTAGACCCTGCTCTGTGACAGCAGCCCGATTGCTTATTTCTGAATTCGTACGGTGATAACCACTCTCGGGCAAGGAACGTATTACCAGGCTGCTTGTCTGTAGGCTGTCCGTAGCTTCAAGACTGGCATCTCTAGGTACTTGAGAATAGAGGATACTCCCCTCCATGTTTCCTTTCCGGTAAGTTGCGGCCAGTCCCCTAAAAAAGCCATTTTCCATCGAGGAGGTATATGGTTTGATTCCAGTGGAGCTTCTTCGGATAGTGGTAATGGTTTCCGCTCCTTTGCCAACTGAAAAGCCTGCACCAAACACCAATCCTTGACCGAACTGGGCCTGGTAATCTCCCAAGGTGATGATTTTCCAGTTGCCTTTTTGCATTAGGCTAATGTGATAGCTCAGGAAATCAGCGCCAAATTTCCCTTGGCTAGGGTTCCAGGATAAAGACTCTCCACTATCTTTATCCATCGTCAGTCCTATGCTGAAATCTTTGCTATGATGACTTCTGAACCTTAGGTATTGTGCTCCCTGGCTGCCGATATATCGGCTTGTTAACCGGCCATTGGATAAGGTGTCAGGAGGGGTGAAACCCTTTCTGGTTTCCAGGTTTGAGCGTATCCTGTAAATCAAATAAGCTGATTTTTCCCCTAAGGCCCTTAGGGGAAGTGCCTCCTGAAATCGCTGTAGGGGAACGTTTATCGTGATGAAAGGGAGCAGTTTTTTGATTGTTGCTATATCAAAATTCGGAACAGCTTGAAGTTCATAAACCGATAAAAAATTTCCGTAAAGCCCTCTGTATTCCATAAAGCGGTTGATTTGTAAGGGAGTAAGGATGTACAGTGATTGAAGATCATCGGCACTGCATCGGTTGATATCAATGGGGCTCAGGTAGAGCTGCAGCAAGTTTTCATACAAGGTTTCATAGTCCAGGTCTTCTTCCTGAGTGGCAAACAATTTCTCTGCGAAAGCCTCTAAGTTAAAATCACTGCTGATTTGACCAAAACAGGTTGTGAAGGTGCTGGCCATTATGAAAAAGACCAAAAAATAAAGTTTCCGGAGGTTCATTGCGAAATGAAGGCATAGTTAAAGGAAAAATGATGGGTGAAACCTAATTGGTTGTTTTGGCCCATAGCATAGTCAATGCTGAAATGGTCCGGTTTGAAACCAATACCAAAGTGGAGGTTGGAGGGTTGACTGCGAATGCCGCATCGTGCCCAAAACCTTCGGGAAAAACCATATTCCAAACCTAGTTTTACAGTGGGATCCAAAAGGATGTCTTTTTCTGCTTCAATATTGGCTATCAGTTTATCATTAGGAGTAAAGGATAATCCTGCTTTGACAATAGTCGGCAGATAATCCGAAGTATTGTTGCTGATCTTTGCTCGAGAAAGATTATAGATATGTGCTCCAAAGGAAAGTGTGGGGCCTAGCTCTGCCATTCCCCCAAGTTCCAATACGGTTTGTCCACTCCTCCCATAACCTTCCATATTGGTTTGAAAATAAGAGGCCTTGATTCCCAAACTCCCGATTCCCATTTTGTGGGCAAATCCCAGACCTATTACCTGTTGATTGAACAGATCTCCTCCGTAATGGGAAATGCTCAGTCCGAGATTTCCGATGGGGCTGGCGTAGGTTGCTCCTGCAGCCAGTGTGGTGAGCTCATTTAAGCCCAGTCTATGGTCATAGGAGCAAAACACTTCGGATTGGTTTAAGTTGCCCATGGCACCGATGTTATTAAAAACGCTCCAGGCATCGACCAAGGTGGTATTGGCATTGGCCATGCCCGCACTTCTTGAGCCTTTTGGCATGATCTCAGTGCTGTTTTGCCCAAAAGTCAAGGAAGGCATTAGCAGTATAAGCCACAAAAATGGCCCTATTAGCTTTTTCATAAGTCAAAAAATCAATAGTGAAAAAAAATGAACGTACTATAATTTACAACAAAAAGTCAAAAAATGGAAATAAACGGCTCTAATAACCAGTGACTTATAAAGGCGCTTTGAAGTTGATGAAGAAATTACTAGTCCCTTGACTATTGATGGAGTATTCGAATCGGAATACCTGATCATAAAATGTGACCAGATCTATTCCTAAGCCATAGCCATAAAGATAGGTGTTGGTCAAAGCAGCATTTGCAGGGATATTGTTCCGGTCATTGACATAGCCGTGGTCAAAGTTAGCGCTTAAATAGGCTTTTACGGGGAAAGTAGAGAATTCCTCGATAGGTATAAGCCTTGAAGTGTCAAACACAATGTCCAACAACTTGTATCGGAAACTGTTTTTATGGATGAGCGTTTGTTGCCCCTCTATGACATTGAGCTCATAGCCCCGTATAAAGTCTGGTTCATAACCAACTCCCCGCACCAAGGTATAGGGTTGGGAAAGGCCAAGATAAGAGGAAGCTGATATACCTGTAACAAAGTGCGTCTTTTCGCTGAACTTGAAGTAACGGCTGGCAATAATCGACAACTCCGTTTCATTTACGTCATCATTGGTAAAAAGACCGTACCGGGTCACACCCAAATTCAGAAGTTCTCCGTCTGTAGCATAAGCCACATTGTCTCGTCTGTCGTGACGGAAGAAGTAGGATGCAAAAAAGTATTTTTGACGTGTGCTATCCGTAAGGAAGTAATTGGGGTTTTCCTGAATCACATCCTGATGGATTTTGGTGTTGTTAAAACCTAAGGTGAAGAAATGAAAGTTGTAAAAACTTCCCCTGTAAGTGTATTGAAGACTGGCGCTGATTTTTTTCCTGAGAATATCATCGTTTTCATTGGAGAAAAAGACCTGCCTGTTATTAGCAGAGCGAACAGCGATCGTTTTGTTAGTATTGTAGTTGACCCTAGCCGCCAGTCCGTGTAACTGGTTCCTATCAATATACGGGATACTATAGGTCAGATCAAAGGCCTGGGTGAAACCTAGCTGTCCCATTATGCGCAGCTTTTCGTTTCTTCCTCCCACATTATTGTGGTTTAGTTTTAGGCCATACACTACTCTGGAAAAATCCCTGTTCTGGTTTACCCACCATTCCGAAAAATTCCGGTCGGCCAGGTCAAAGATGATGCTTGGAATGATGTACCACCTTTCTTTGACCGAAACAAGCAGTTCCACTTCCTCTGCTTCCACAAATAAGGGCGTGATCTCCACAGAGGTAAACAGCTGTAAGTTGTAGATTTTTTTCTGATCCAGCGTGATCAGGCTGACAAACTCCTCCCAATCATAAGTGGTCCCAGGTGCAACGTCCATCTCCCGGATGATGATGTTTTTTTGTGTTTTTTCGTTGCCTATAATAAAAATGTTATTGATGGTGACTTTTTCGGGAATGTTCTTGGAAGTGATGATGCTGTCCTGAAGAACAGAGTCCATATCTTGGGCAATGACCAAACCCTGGCTGAACAATAAACACAGCATTGATAGTGCCATCGTGAGGCAGGAATCGATCAGCTTGTTTACTATTGTCGGGCTTTTTTGTTTCACTTAGGGAACTTTGTTTTATGTTTATGTTTTTTAAACTCAAACAGACAATGTGTTGAAAACCATTTTAAGAAAGATAGCCATTTTTCCGGTGTTGTTTTATCAATACCTTATTTCACCTCTTTTTCCAGGGGCCTGCAGGTATACCCCTACCTGCAGCCAATATATGAAGGAAGCCATCCTCAAACATGGAATATTAAAGGGAGGCTGGATGGGCATCAAGCGAATCGGTCGCTGTCATCCATGGGGTGGCCATGGGCACGACCCTGTACCTTAAGATTCGCTGGTGGGGGAACCCACTTTCAAAGCACGGATGACCAGGATAATTCCTGCCAGGACCAATGGTATACTCAGGGACTGTCCCATATTGAGCGATAGATTTTCTTCAAATTCTACCTGGTTTTCCTTAAAGAACTCCCAGATAAAGCGCATTCCGAAAACTGCAATTAAAAATGTTCCCAAGAGCAAGCCATCAGGTAACCGGTCTTTGTACTTGTTCCAAAGTAAATAAAGGATCAGGAAAATGATGAAATACGAAATGGCCTCATAAATCTGCGTGGGATGTTTGGCCAGCCCAAAGGTCCGGACAGTGGCAAGATAATGGTCGCCTTGGTCTTTTAACTCATAGTCCAGGGGAGTGTTTTCGGGTTCTGCCAGGTATTTGTCAGAACTGTTGAATTTAGTCAGGACATATTTGACGTCATTTTCCAGGGTCTTTCTCAGGTCAGCTTCCTGATAATTTCCTTTTTCTATAACCAGGTCAAAATTTAATGGAACGTGTCCATTTCCATTAAGCTCTCCATTTCTGCCCTCCGGTTTGTACGCGGAGACATCTTCTACAGGAACATTCAGGGTCATAAGAATCTCTTCGGTTTGTCTGGCATATACGAAGCCATTGTCCGTTCCGGTTGCTTTGCCTCCGATTTCGGAGTTCATAAGGTTGCCAAAACGGATCATCGCACCTGTCATGGCCACTACTATCACAATCCTGTCCACTACCCAAAGGTAACGCTGTTTTGGTGTGCTCCTAACATAAAGCCAGAGGGCAAACAGTATGGCAAAGGCCGCACCGTGACTGGCCAAGCCACCTTCCCAGACTTTAAGAATCTCTATGGGGTTACTGAGGTATTTGTCCGGTTCGTAAAATAAGACATGCCCCAGTCGGGCACCGATAATGGTGGCAAGGACCATGTAGATCGTTAGTTTGTCCACTAGCCGTTCGTCATGCCCTTCTTTTTTGAAAATATAGATGACGATTTGTTGAGAAATGATAAAGCCCAATGCAAAAAGAAGGCTGTACCATCTGATCCTGTCAAAACCCGGAAAAACTGCTGGATTGGGACTCCAGACAACATAATCTAAAATAGTGCTGATCATTGGTTCAGTTAGTTTCTGCTAAGTTAATTTTATTCTCCATCGAATTGGTCCAATTCCATTAATTCTTCGTTAAATCCTCCGGACAGAATCGGGAATCGGCACCAAGTTTTGGGGTCCACATTGAAATCATCCAAGTGGAAGGATGGGGCCAGTCTTTCCCGCTTCCACTGGTTGCGGGACCAGAGACGGAAGAACTTTTGGATATATGTTTTCAAAAGAACGGAATCGATGTCCAGTTCTTGCTTTAAGATCAAGTAAATGTCTTTTGGGGTCCTGCGGTCCCTTATCGCAAGCCGCTCGATCTCTACGATGACCGAGTACGGCATAAGATCATGTTCGTCGGTTTGGTGCTGTTCCTGAGGCCGGAGTTCTGCGGTAGGCTGAAGAGAGTTTACCTTTGCCAAACCCGAATAGCCCAGGGTTTTTTCTGCCCAACCAAGCCACTGGAGTATAAAGTACTTATCCACAGCAGCAATAGGTGAAATGCTGCCACTGGTATCTCCATCCATGGTGGCATAGCCTACATCCCCCTCACTTCTGTTGGAAGTCGCCAGTAACAGGGCATTGTTGATATTGGCCAGCATCCAGATAATGGGAGCTCTTACCCGCGCCTGGATGTTTTGCAGGGTAATGTCGTCATTTTCCCAAGTAAGTTTCCTGCCGATTGCCCGTTCTATTTTTTCACTGTAAGAACTTACTTCTTCTGAAATTTTCCAGCTGTAGAAGGTGGCTCCTATACTTTGGGCCAAGGATTGTGCGCTCTGGAAGGTTTCGCAGGAAGAATTGTCGGAACCTTGATAAGCAGTGGTCAGCAAATGTCCTGTAATTTCCTTTACGGGATCATCACTGGTCAGGGAAAGCTCAAGATGGGCCCGTTTAAGAAATGCCTGCACTCCCAGTTCAAAGACTCCTCTTCGGACCATTTCGGCCACCAATACCGCAATGGAAGATGAATCGGCCCCACCGCTAAGCGAGAGGACAAAACCTTTGCTCCGGCTTTTTCTTAGGTAATCAAAAAGAGCAAGGCTGACCGCTTGGGTGAATTCCTTGTTTTTGTTATGTTCTGAAGGGATGTCTGGAAGAGCTGTTGTGTCCTTTCCCAATTCATAGGAACACACCTGATAGGGTTTAAAGGAAAGGAGTTCGTTTTTGAAAAGCAGCTTGCCGTCTTTAGCGACAAGGATCTCCCCATCAAAAATCATCCTGCCCGCTTCATTCCCCAAGAGGTTAATATAAAAATAAGTCGCATTGAGGTGGACAGCACTCTCTCTTACTAATTCTTCCCTGTGGGCACTTTTTCCCATCGCAAAATGGCTTGCACTGGGGTTGAAGATCAAGTCGACCGTCCGGTCCTTGAGTCGATGCCCTGGACGTTCATGGCCTCTCCAGGCATCCTCGCATATTTCAAAGCCATAGCTAAAGCCTTGTTTGTCAAATATAATGTCCCCGAAGGGTACCTCTTCACCAAAAAAATCAAAACTGATGATCTTGCCTGCTTTCCAAGGGGTAAACCATCTGCATTCATAATGCACGCCGTCAATGGCCAAAAACTGTTTGGCCATAATCCCCTTTACCTTTCCCTCCTCGATGACCGCGGTACAATTGTAGAGGGCGCTGTCGATTCTTACCGGAAGCCCGATACAAACGGTGATGTCACTGCAGTAGGGGAGAAGCTTTTTGAGCTGTTGTAATGCTTTTTCAGGATACCAGGTGCTTAAGAAAAGGTCCTCACTGCCATAGCCCGTAATGGCCAGTTCGGGAAAACACAGTAATTTGATTGCTTGTTGTTTGGCGACTTCAATAGCCTCCAGGATATTTGAGAGATTTCCCGACCAGTCCAAAGGGGTCTGGTTCACCGTGGCTCCTCCTATTTTCAAAACAGACATAGATATAGTAGTTTGACTCAGCAAAGGTCCACTCGATTTGAGAGGCCTGCGTATTGGGTGTTGGTCAAATCACCTGACATACCAGCACGACATTGCTGAAACCAATAAACACAATTGGCAAATATAGGGTTCTAAATAGCCAAATTAAGTTTTTCGCAGGCATTTTTTGCGGCTTCTTGCTCTGCTTTTTTCTTGGTCGCTCCTTTACCTTCGGTGAAAGCCTCGTTTTCGATTTTTAGTTCGATCAGGAATTCTTTGAACCGTTGGCCTCCGGTAACTGATTTTAATGAAAACTCTATCTCCTTGTTTTCCTTCTGGGACCACTCAATGATTTTACTCTTGAAGTTGATGGTCGTGGAAATGATGCTTTCTATATCGAAATGAGGGGTGATGATCCTACTCAGTACAAATTTTTTACAGAAATTATAGCCTCGGTCCAGGTAGACAGCGCCCACCAGTGCCTCTAGGGTATCTCCGTAGATGGATTTGTGACTGTATAGTCCTTTTCCGGAAAGATCGGATTCTACAATATTGGGAAGGCCGATTTTTTGGCCCACATGATTGAGGGATTCCCTGTTGACTATCCTCGAGCGTGTTTCGGTCAAAAAACCTTCGTCGCGGTAAGGGAATTTAATAAAAAGATGTTCTGCTACCACAGCTCCCAAAACTGCGTCACCAAGGAATTCCAAACGCTCATTGGAGGCTTTGATGCCATGTTTGATCTCCTCGGCAGCAGAAGAATGCTTGAGCGCTAATTTATAGATGGACAAGTTTAAAGGCTTGCTGCCCACCATTATTTTAATGGCAGCAGCAAGCCTTTTATCCTTTTCATCGTAAAGTACTTCCTGTAATCTGAGTTTGCGAAATATTTTCAAGGTCGGTTTACTCAGTTATTTTCTTGAAAATGACGGATGCATTGTGCCCCCCAAATCCGAAAGTATTGCTCAACGCTACATTTACTTTTCTTTCCTGTGCCTTATTAAAGGTTAAGTTTAATTTACCATCAAAAGCTTCATCATCGGTGAAATGGTTAATTGTAGGAGGAACCAAGTCGTTGTTGATGGCCAAGATGGAAGCTATAGCTTCAATGGCACCTGCAGCGCCAAGAAGATGGCCTGTCATGGATTTAGTACTGCTTATGTTGAGCTTGTATGCATGCTCTCCAAATATTCTTTGGATTGCTTTGATCTCACTTACGTCTCCCAATGGTGTAGACGTTCCGTGGACGTTGATATAATCAACTTCTTCCGGCGTCATGCCTGCATCTTCCAAGGCGAATTTCATGACATTACCAGCTCCCACACCTTCCGGATGAGGAGCTGTGATGTGATGGGCATCAGCCGTCATACCGCAACCTACTATTTCAGCATAGATTTTAGCACCGCGGGCTTTGGCATGTTCGTATTCCTCAAGAATGATCGCTCCCGCTCCTTCACCGAGTACAAAACCATCGCGGTCCTTGTCAAACGGTCTGGATGCAGTCTCTGGAGAATCATTTCTTTGGGACAAAGCTTTCAGGGCATTGAATCCGCCTACCCCTGCTTCAGTTACTGCTGCCTCGGATCCGCCAGTTACAAATACATTGGCTTTGCCAAGACGAATATAGTTAAATGCGTCTATTAGGGCATTGGTTCCTGATGCACAGGCTGAAACAGTTACGAAATTGGGGCCTTGAAGACCGTATTTCATAGAGATGAACCCTGCACTGATGTCAGCGATCATTTTAGGGATGAAGAACGGGTTGAAACGAGGTGTTCCGTCCCCTGTAGCGAAAGTGGCCACTTCATCTTGAAAAGTCTTTAAGCCACCTATGCCTGAACCCCAGATCACACCGGCCTTGGTAAGGTCGATCTTTTCTAGGTCTAAGCCGGAATCCCCCATAGCCTCCTCAGCTGCGATCATCGCATACTGGGTGAAGGGATCCATTTTACGGGCCTCTTTTCTATCTATAAACTGCTCGATGTCGAGATTTTTAACCTCGCAAGCAAATTGCGTCTTGAATTGTGATGCATCGAATTTAGTAATAGGAGCAGCACCGCTTACACCATTAGCCAGACCTTTCCAATATTCCTGGACGGTATTGCCTAGTGGTGTAAGGGCACCTAAACCTGTTACTACAACTCTTTTTAAATTCATAAATGAATTTTGAGTAGTTAAATTATTTTACGTTAGCTTCCAGGTAGCTTACTGCCTGACCTACTGTGCCAATTTGCTCAGCTTGGTCGTCTGGAATAGAGATGTTGAATTCTTTTTCGAATTCCATGATAAGCTCTACAGTATCCAGAGAGTCAGCGCCTAGGTCGTTAGTGAAGCTTGCCTCAGGAGTAACTTCAGATTCTTCTACGCCTAACTTATCCACGATAATGGCTTTTACTTTTTGTGCAATTTCAGACATTTTGTGATTAGTTTAGTTAAAACACTCCGCAAAGAAATATATTTAAAACATTAATGCCAAAAAAAACTACGAACTAAATTTAAGATATTCCCCCGAAACATTGAAGTTGAGAGATTATTTTTAATTTTGTTTTTTTAAATCCTTCCCTCCATGAGGAAAACAAAACTCCAAGTAGAACATCATTACGAATTCGACCTGTTAGGGCTAATGGCGCCCCTCAAAGACTATAAAATGGCTTGGGTCATCAATAGTTCGCTAGGGGTAAGGTTGGTCAAGAGCAAGGACTATGAGCTGGAGTTTCTAAATCAACCGGATCTGGTGATTTCACAGTTTATTTTGGAAAAAGAGCATGGATTTATTCAGTTATTAAAGAACCGTTCCTTTTCAGATTCGGGACAAACGCTGTATCTTGTGCCGGAATTGAAAGTCATGGATTATTTTCTGCTCCTACAGGATTACACACAGGAGACAGATCTGAATATCTGTATTGAACGACTTGCCCAAAATAGTCTTGTTCAAAACGTAGTAAAGCTTGATGTTTCAAAAATAAAATCAAAGGAGAACCTATTAACCTATTAAATAACAGTTTCAAAAAATGAAAGTACCCAACTTGAATAAGAAGACCAAGATTTTGGCAACCGTAGGACCAGCTTCAAACAACGAAAAGACCCTCAAAGATCTGGTTGCTGCAGGAGTGAATGTTTTCCGCTTGAATTTTTCCCATGGAAATCACGAAGGACACGCTGAGGTGATCAAGTTGATCAGAAAGATCAATAAAGATCACAACCTCAATATCGGTATCCTTCAGGATTTGCAAGGTCCTAAAATTAGGGTAGGTGAAGTTGAGAACAACGGTGTGGAAATTAAGGAAGGCCAGGCCATTACCATTACCAATGAGCCCCTGGTAGGGACATCATCATTGGTAAGCACCGTTTACAAAAACTTGCCGGGTGACGTTGGATCAGGCGACCGTATCTTGATCGATGACGGCAATCTGGAGCTTAAAGTGAATGATACAGATGGTAAGAATGTAAACTGTACCGTAGTACATGGTGGAATTCTTAAATCAAGAAAGGGGATTAACCTTCCCAATACCAAAGTGAGTGCCCCTTCCCTTACTGAAAAGGATAAGGAGGATTTGGTGTTTGGCCTTGAAAATGAGGTAGACTGGATCGCTCTTTCTTTCGTAAGGTCAGCAGAGGACATCATTGACCTGAAAGAAAGGATAAAAGCAGCTGGTAAAGAATGCAAGATTGTTGCTAAAATAGAAAAGCCAGAGGCGTTGGATAATATTGATGAGATCATTGAGGTGACTGACGGATTGATGGTGGCACGTGGTGATCTTGGGGTGGAAGTCCCAATGGAAATGGTGCCGCTATGGCAAAAGAAAATAGTTCAAAAGTGTAAGGTGGCTTGTAAGCCTGTGATCATCGCCACACAGATGCTGGAAAGTATGATCCAAAATCCGAGGCCTACACGTGCAGAAACCAATGATGTGGCCAATGCTGTTCTGGACGGAGCGGATGCTGTGATGCTTTCTGCGGAAACTGCTTCAGGTTCATTCCCGGTACATGCTGTAAAAGCCATGACCAGCGTCATCAAGCATGTGGAAGACAATTCAGATGTATATCATAATCTGTACAAAATCCCAGAGGATGATGATACTTTCCTTAGCAATAACTTGATTTTGATGGCCTCTAGGCTTTCTAGAAACGTAAGGGCTAAGGCAATAGTAGGGATAACCGCTTCTGGTTTCACTGCCTTTAGGATAGCCTCCCATCGACCATATGCTCAGAACTTTGTTTTCACCATGAACAAGACCCTGATTACCCAGTTGAGTTTGGTTTGGGGTGTCAATGCTTATTACTTCAATGACGACCAGACTTCTACGGATGGTACGTTTAATTTCATCCAGGATAAGTTGAAGGAAGATGGACATGTGGAAGTAGGTGAATTGATCATCAATACTGCCAGCATGCCATTGAAAGAAAGAGGAAGAACCAATATGCTGAAGATACATATGGTAGAGTAAACCGTGTTTTGCTCTTCAATAAAAAAGGCGTTGACAAAAATCAACGCCTTTTTTTATGGCCCTTTGGGTACCACCATCAGGACACTTTCTTTGTCTACCATGACAGCGCCGGGAGCAGAGCCTTTTACTTTCCTGACGTATTTGCAGGGGGTGTAGATTACAGGAGCCAAGGACTCATTTCTGTTTTTGGAGTAAAAAGCTGCCAATTCCGCGGCCCGCTCAATAATGGATTTAGGGATGTTGTGCCCGGCTTTGAATTTGATGATAACATGTGAGCCGGATACATCTTTGGCGTGTAGCCATAAATCATCCTTCCAACTGAAGTGGCGGAGCATTTCATCATTGGCTTTAGCGGATTTGCCCACGAGAACTTCAAATCCATCGTACTCAAACCGTTTGAAAGGTAGGTTTTCTTGCTGTTTTTTAGGAGTACGGCTGATTTGCTGGTTTTTTGTGAAATCCCTTAGCGCTTTGAAGTCTTCAATGCTTTCCAATTCCAGTAGAAGCAGGTCCAATTCCTCACTAAAAGTTTCTTTCTCTGAAAGGTTTTTGTTCAGCTGGTCCAGCTCGAGCTTCCTGTTTTTAGACTTTCTATAGAGGTTTTCAGCTTGTTTCTGTGGAGTGACTCCTTTTTTCAATTGAAGGAGGATGTTTTTGTTTTGGTAGAAGTCGAACAGCTCTACTTCTGTGGCCCCTTCCGGTATTTGATGAAGGTTGGCCATGATGACATCAGCTGTTTGGCTTGGAGAAGCACTGTTTTGAAGAGCTTCCAGTTTTTCTCTGGTTTTTTTTAGGTAAGCAGCAGTTTTTCTTTTCTGTTCTTCCAGATTTTTAACCAGGCCGTTTTTTTCTTTTTCAAAGGCCTGATGAACAATGGCGTACTTAAAATATTCATTCGAAGCTGTAATGGCAGAGGAAGTGGTGAAAACACTATGGTCTGAAGGAAGCATGCTCAGCGAATAATTGTCATCTTCCTTGACAATGTGGTACAGAGGAGCGTCCAACATGTCCAAAAGCTTTTGCATCAAGTCCCATTTTTCATCGATTTCAGAATCGATATAGCCCTGTTTTTTTAGCCATGACCTGGGAATCTTGCCCAAGGTGGGAAGAAAAGAGGCTGCATTGCCATTCAATTCCTGAAATCTTGAGAAAGTCAGTTCCAAGGGATTTTTAAGCTGATCGATCAGCAGGTTTTGGTCCTCCTTCAGTTCATTGCGAAATATCAAATTGGGATGTTGCTGATAAGCGTGATAGTAGAGTATATTGCTTCTGTTACCGTGAAGCTTGAATAGAAAGGTCTTTCCTGAGACAAATGTCATTTGGAAAGCCCTTTCAAAAGGTAGTACCTCAATGGAGTCCACGGTTTGGCCAGTCGCATCGCCAAACAGGTCTACGCTGTTTTTTTTGCTCCTTTTGTAATCTTCAGGAAAACTGAGGCAGGTATTGGCAGGGGAGAGGTTTGCCCTCAAATAGAGTGAGCGGTTTCCTTCTGAAAAGCCCATTACAAGCTCGTCCTTATTTTGGGAAAAACACTCCAGCAGTGTGAAGCCTTTTAGTTCCTGTTGAAGTTCGGGACAAAGAAATTTAAGGAAGTGGTAATTGAGGTGCATTAGTCTAAGGTGATTTTCAGGCCGTCATGAGCCAGAAATACATTTTCAGGCAATTCTTGCTGGATCTTGTGATGTACGCCCAGCTTATGGCTGATGTGTGTCAAATAGGCCCGCTCTGGGTTGATTTCTTTAATGATTTCCAAGGCTTCCTTGAGGGTCAGATGAGAGATATGCTCCCTGATTTGAAGGGCGTTTAAAACCAACACTTTTGTTCCCTGAAGCTTTTTCAATTCCTCAGCACTGATGTATTTGGCGTCCGTGATATACGTAAAGTCCTTGATGCGGTATCCAAATACAGGGAGTTTATAATGCATTACCTCTATAGGAGTGAAGGTAATATCATGGACCTCAAAAGGTTTGTTGTGGATTTCATGGGTGACCACTTGAGGGACTCCGGGGTATTTTTTGGTAGAAAAAACATAAGAAAACTCCCTTTTAATTTGTTCGAGGACAGGTTTGGTCCCGTAAATGGGCATATCTTTCATCTGCATGAAATTGAATGGTCGAATATCGTCCAGTCCCGCAGTGTGGTCCTTATGTTCGTGGGTATAAATGACAGCATCCAGCCGACTGATACCTTCTCTCAGCAT
This sequence comes from Echinicola sediminis, assembly GCF_054777495.1. NCBI lineage: Bacteria > Pseudomonadati > Bacteroidota > Cytophagia > Cytophagales > Cyclobacteriaceae > Echinicola > Echinicola sediminis. Next base: position 43,460 of record NZ_BAAHAP010000008.1, read on the forward strand.
TTGCGTCCTGAAGTCAGGACCGGTATCGATGACGAAGCTTTTGTTGTCTATTTGAAGGTGTACTGAGCTTCTCAGACGCTTATCCCGGAAGTCCAAGGAGCAGCATACCTCACATCTACAGCCGATTACGGGAACCCCTTGGGAGGTGCCTGTGCCTAAAAAAGTAATATTCAAAGCTTTAGTTCTGTTTGTTGGAGTTCAATATAGAAGTCTTGGTTTTTTTTATTTTTAAACTCCTTTGGGTTGAAATTCAGTTCTTTTAGGATGTCTATCAATGTATTGACTTTTCCTTCCAAGGTATAGTACTTATTGATAATAACCACCTTAGTGTCTTTAAGAATGCAATACCCGGACTTGAAGTTCCCTTTTTCGTACCTTAACATGTACTCGGATTCAGCAAAGAGGCTTTCAATTTTGTCCAAGTTGGTTTTGGTGTATTTTATCGCCATGGTAGCTGGGTGGAGTATGCGTTTATTAATGGAGGTGTTTTTTTACCGTGGAGAGCAACAGGTCATAATCAAGTGGTTTTTGAAGGTAATCATTAAGCCCCGCTTGTTTGAATTCATCCATGGTGAAATTTTGGTAGTTTCCTGTAATGGCAATGATGGGGATTTGGGCTTTTTTGGTGTTGGGGATAGCCCTAATGGCCTTGGTGCATTCTATCCCTCCCATAACAGGCATGTTGATGTCCATCAAAATGAGGTCAAAATCCTCTTTGTTTAATTTGTCCAGCACTTGTTGGCCGTTTTTTACCGAGGTAATCTGGTAGTTTTCAAACATCAATACCTTTTTGGTAAGATTGATGATTACTGAGCTATCCTCTGCTACCAAAATTTTTTTGCTGTCACTCATTCGCTCAATTGATCGTTTAGTTTGTTAAGAAGTTCGATAAATACATTCAATTCCTTCTGCAATGTTATATAATCTTCCATAATATCCTCAAACTTTGCATCCCTAATTTTTTGTTCAAGTAGCCCAGTATGAATAAAAAGTTGTTTTGCACCCAAAGTTCCTGAGTTGCCCTTTAAAATATGAAGTTTTTCTCCAATTTCTGAAAAATTTTCTGCCTCTATCAGTTCTTCAATCTCCTTAAGTAAGCACTTGGCCTCAGTAAAAAAATCTTTATAAACCGTTTTGATCTCTTGTTTTGAATTGTACCTAATTATTTGGTCGTATATTTTTTGATCCAGTATTTTTTCTGGTTTATAGCTAGATGGTTTTGAGGACGCTTTTTGGTCTTTGTGGAGGTGGAAATAAATGCTTTCCAGCAAGTTCTTGGGTTTTACAGGTTTGGTGATGAATTCATCAAATCCTGCGGACAAAAAATACTCCCTGTCGTTTTGGTTGGAAAATGCGGATATTGCAATGACAGGCCCCTGACGAAGTCCTTCTTCTTTGATGGCTTTTAGGGTGCTGATCCCGTCCATTACCGGCATTTGGATATCCATCAGGATAATGTCATAGAACTGCTGCCTGATTTTTTGAATGGCCTGATATCCATTTTCCGCAGTGTCGAAAAGATAATTATGCGAGATGATGTTCTCAAAAACCTTTCGGTTCATGTTGTTGTCATCTACTATTAATACCTTTTTATTTTCCATGCCCTTTAATTTGCTAATTTTGGGTCAATATTAATCGAAATACAGTTGGTGAGTACTTCCGAAACAAACAAATATTTACTTGTTGTCGCTGGTCCTACTGCGGTGGGGAAAACTGAATTATGCATAAATCTAGCCAAAAAATTTAATACTGAAATTATTTCTTCCGATAGTAGGCAGTTTTATAGAGAAATGGAGATAGGGACTGCTAAGCCTACTGATAAGGAGATGGGCCAGGTAAAGCATCATTTTGTGGACAGCCTGTCTGTGCATGATGATTATGATGTGAGAAAGTTTGAAATGGAGGCACTTTTGCTCCTGGAGCAATTGTTCCAAGTTCATGATGTAGTGCTTATGACCGGAGGTTCGGGGCTGTACATAGATGCTGTCTGTGATGGTTTCGATGAAATCCCGGATATCGATCCTGAAGTAAGAAAATCACTTAATGAGCTTTATGAGCAGCATGGAATTGGGGCCATCCAGGAAAAGCTGATGGCATTGGATCCAGAATATTATTCCAAAGTAGATATAAATAATCCCCAAAGGCTGATTCGGGGATGTGAAGTGGCTATTGGAACAGGAAAGCCCTTTAGCAGTTTTAGGACACGTAAAAAGGTGAAACGTCCTTTTAAGGTCATAAAGATAGGCCTGGAGCGGGATAGAGAAGAACTGTATGAGCGAATCAATCACCGTATGGATATAATGATCAGTGGCGGGTTATTTGATGAAGCGAAAAAACTTTTTCCGCTAAGGGAGCTCAATGCCTTACAGACCGTGGGCTATACGGAAATATTCAATTACCTAGACGGGCAGTACGATCGGGACGAAGCGATCCGATTGTTGAAAAGGAATTCAAGAAGGTATGCCAAGCGACAAATGACCTGGTTTAGAAGAGATGGAGAAATGCACTGGTTTTCGCCAAATCAGTATGAACAAATCATCGGTTTTGTCCAGGATCAGATCGCAGAATGACCTGCTATTTTAGCCACAAAACTGTAAGGTTTTGTCGTTATCAATTGGTTATACTGGTGTCTCAGTAATTTGGCTTTGCCCAAAAGTGCTTTGGAAGATTTTATGTCGGTATTGTTGGCCTCTGAAAGGGTAGAAAACCGTTCCTCCAAGGCTTTGAGCGATGGGGAAACGGAGTTATTCATATTTAGGTTTTTGGACAAGGTGTTAAGAGCGGTTTTGTATTGCTCCCTTTTGTTTTTGATGCTTTGGTTTACCACCAAAAAGAAAAGCAATATAAAACCGCCCAATGTGACCAATATTGGAATAAATCCCATGGGTTAAATACTTAGGATTTCGATTAGTTTTAACGTGTCTCTGTTGAGAGGTTTGTTTTTGGTAATGCAATCCTCAAAGCTGGTATAGACCACCTGGTCATGGATGATGCCGGCCATACAGTTGGCCTTACCGTTCAGTAGACCTTCCACGGCTGCCATACCACAACGGCTAGCAAGCATTCTGTCTTTACCGGTTGGGCTACCGCCTCTCTGTATATGTCCAAGTGTTGTTACTTTGAAGTCCTTGGAATCGTCGTTGATGATGCCTTTTACTTTTTCCATGATCTCAGCAGCATTTCCTTCTTCATCGCCTTCTGCTACTACGATTACGCTGGAAGTTTTGCTTTTAGGAGAGCCGGTAAGCTTTTCCACTACTTCATTGAGCGTCGTCTTGGTTTCCGGAACCATAACCATTTCAGCACCGCCTCCAAGTCCGCATTCTACAGCGATATATCCGCTATCACGGCCCATTACTTCTATAAAGAAGATGCGATCATGGGCAGCGGCAGTGTCCCTGATTTTATCGATGGCCTCCAAAGCCGTATTGATGGCCGTATCAAAACCAATGGTGTAGTCTGTACCATAAATGTCATTGTCAATGGTTCCAGGACAGCCTATGGTCGGAATACCAAATTCTTCATAGAAAACCTTGGCACCAGTGAAAGTTCCATCCCCTCCGATGGCAACCAATCCCTCAATACCATGTTTTTGCAATTGCTCATAGGCTTTTTGTCTTCCTTCCTTGGTTTTGAAGTCAAGACTTCTAGCAGACTTTAATATGGTGCCGCCTCTTTGAACGATGTTACTGACAGCATGGGATTCCATGGGAATGATCTCTCCATTTATCATCCCGTCATATCCATACATGATACCATACACATCCAGTCCATGGTAGATCCCTGTTCTCACTACTGCCCGAATACAGGCGTTCATCCCTGGGGCATCTCCGCCGGAAGTTAAAACAGCTATTTTCTTCATTGGTTTAATAAGGTTTTTTAGTGCGCTAAAATTAATGATTAATGCAAGGAAATGTAATGAAATAGGGAATTCTTTTATAGATGGACCAGAGGCATTGGGCTGATTTTTATGGAAAGGTCTGAGGATGATGAAGAAAATGGAAGAGCTATAATAGCGAATGCGCTTAAAGTGCTGCCGGCTCCCGTTGTTTCACCCTTCATCACCTAGAAACAGGCTTTAACGTGGAGCGAATTGGTAGGGGGGCACTCGATGGGATGCGAAATAGTATTGTCAATAGAATAAAAATGTTGAAAAGAACAATTGGGTACCAAATTATATTAATTTTACTTCCTGCTTTTACAGCCCTAAAACGACTAGGGATGTGATTCCCCTTATGTATATTTAAGGATAGGGATAGTCACTATTGATCCAGTAAGAGCAAACATTCAGTAGTGACCTGTCCCCCCAAAAAAACTGTTGAAGGTCCTGCTTTGCTTGTCGATGCCCTTCCTTTGTTCTACAGATTCGGAATAGGACTTTTGGGCAAAGCGGAAGAAACAATTGACAGTCAGCGGGATCATGTGGTGATGGTTTTATGAATTTTAATCGAACAATTAAAGATGGTATAATATGAAATTTTTGGTAACCGGTGCTGCAGGTTTTATAGGGCATGCACTAGCAAAGCGGCTTTTGAAGGAAGGTCATACAGTGGTAGGGATCGATAATATCAACGATTATTATGACGTAAACTTAAAGTACGCAAGATTAGAGGATCTTGGGATTGATAGCAAGGGGATGAAGGAAGGACTTCAAAAAGAGGGGCTGTCAGGTTTTGGTTTTGTCAAAATGAACCTGGAAGACGGAGAGCGGATGATGGAACTTTTTGCCCAAGAGAAATTTGATGTGGTGGTTAACTTGGCGGCACAGGCAGGAGTGAGGTATTCCCTGGAAAACCCACGGGCTTATATAGATGCTAATATTGTCGGGTTTTTAAATATTCTTGAGGCATGCAGGCATCATCCCGTAAAGCATTTGGTGTATGCATCTTCGAGTTCCGTATACGGGACAAATTCAAAAATCCCCTTTTCAACATCAGACAATGTGGACCATCCGGTAAGTCTTTATGCCGCATCAAAAAAGTCCAATGAATTAATGGCCCATACTTACAGCCATTTATACAATATACCGACGACAGGGTTAAGGTTTTTTACGGTATATGGACCATGGGGGAGACCCGATATGGCCCTGTTTCTTTTTACGGATGCGATTTTGAAAGGGGAGCCGCTGAAGGTATTTAACTATGGGAAAATGCAACGTGATTTTACATATATAGATGATATCGTCGAAGGCGTTTATAGGAGTGCTATGATCCCGCCCAAGGGAGAGAAGAAAGGATTGGGAGAAGGTAATGGCTCAAATGCCCCTTATAAGGTGTATAATATAGGCAATTCAAAATCCGTTAATTTGATGGACTTTATCGAAGCCATCGAAAAAGCCACGGGATCAAAGGCCGAGTTGGAGCTGATGCCCATACAGCCCGGGGACGTGCCTGTAACCTTTGCTGATGTATCCGATCTGGTGGCTGATACTGGCTATAAACCCTCTACTCCCGTAGCCAAAGGGGTGGAGGCCTTTGTTTCATGGTATAGGGATCATTATAAAAAATAAGAGCTTGTTAGATCATGCAAAAAACTATTTTAATTACCGGAGGTGCTGGTTTTATTGGAAGCCATGTAGTGAAACTGTTCGTTGCTAAATATCCAACCTACAAAATCATCAACCTTGATTGCCTTACTTATGCGGGGAATTTGGAAAATCTGAAGGAGGTGGAAAGTGCCGAAAATTACTTTTTCGAAAAGGTCAATCTGTTGGATGAGGAAGAACTTAAGCGCGTTTTTGAAGAACATCAGGTGTCCGATGTGATTCACTTGGCAGCGGAATCACATGTGGATAGATCCATTACAGATCCATTGGCTTTTGTAAAAACCAATGTAATTGGCACTGTAAATCTTCTGAATGTTGCCAAGAGTGCCTGGAGAGAGAAAGAAGGGCATTTGTTCTACCATGTTTCGACCGATGAAGTCTACGGCTCACTGGATGATGGTGGTTTTTTTGAGGAAACGACTTCCTATGACCCTCAATCGCCCTATTCAGCCTCAAAAGCCTCTTCTGACCATTTTGTCAGGGCTTATGCGAATACATATGGGTTAAAGACCGTGATCAGCAATTGTTCGAATAATTATGGTCCCAATCAATTTCCTGAAAAATTGATCCCTTTGTGTATCCATAATATAAAAAATAGCAAGCCGCTGCCCGTCTATGGAAAAGGGGAAAATGTCAGGGACTGGCTGTATGTGGAAGATCACGCACAGGCAATAGATGAGATTTTTCATAAGGGCGAAAACGGAGAAACCTATAATATTGGAGGTTGGAACGAGTGGAGAAATATTGATATTGTTAAATTGCTGTGTGCGGTGATGGACAGGAAACTGGGAAGGAAAGAGGGGCAGTCGGAAGATCTGATCACATTTGTGAAAGACAGGGCAGGACATGATCTGAGGTATGCCATTGATGCCAGCAAACTAGAAAAGAATTTAGGGTGGAAGCCATCATTGCAGTTCGAAGAAGGCATAGAAAAAACCGTGGATTGGTACCTGGAAAATGAAGAGTGGTTGGATCGTGTAACCTCTGGCGATTACCAGAAATATTACGAAGACCACTACCAGTCTTAATTTATGCTAATAAGATGGGAGGCCAGAAAAAGAATAGTCAAAAGTTCAATTTGACTATTCTTTTTGTTTGGGAGCAGTTTATAGCGCCAGGTGTCATGCGATGCTGTTACTAAGTTGCTTTTGCCCACTTGAAAGGCATGGGATAAAAAGGGGAGGAAATAAGAAGGTTTTTGTACTGGTTTTTGGTGGAATCGGGAAGGAAGTACTCATTTCTTAATCTAACTACTATGGAGAGGCAATTGGTAGGCTCCTGAAAGTTTTATAAATTTCCAAACCTTAGATATTTAAGTATATTTGGTGGTGCTTAACCTCAATTCAGGCCTTGATGAAACAACTATTATTCTTACTATTACTTTCGACTTTTTTTGTTTCTTGTATCAGCAATAAGCGATTAAACTATCTTCAAAATTTACCAGGAAATAAGCCTATAGAATTGAATGAGTTTATCCCTTATGCAGATGTCGACTATGAGTATGTTTTGCAGCCCTTTGATATCGTGGATATTGATTTTGCCTCTTCTGATGAAGAATTGACCAAAGCGTTTGAATACCAAGGGTCAAGGATTTCCCGGGCCGGAGGAGCTGGTGGAGGCGGAGATATTTTTTATTTTACGGGTTATAATATTGATAAAAATGGAATGGTCAGGATTCCCAAGCTTGGGCTGATCAAAATTGCCGGACTTACCGAAGAGGAAGCCAGAAAAAAAGTGGAGGATAGAATAAATGAGTATTTCAAGGAGGAGGTTTACGTTCGCTTAAGAACAGGAGGCATTCGTTTTACCACATTGGGTGAATTTTCAAACTCCGGGACAAAAGTCATTATGAAAAACCGGGCAACGATTTTTGATGCCCTGGCTTTAGCGGGAGAAAGTGATATTTTGGCCAAGAAAAACGAGCTTTATTTGATCCGACAGTACGACGGAGGAGTTAAGATCCACCAAATCAACCTAAATGACAGGGCTTTGTTGGCATCTTCTTACTATTTTATTCAGCCCAATGATATTCTTTACCTCCAGCCAATGAACATCCGACAGGTAGGTGATGCGAATAACTTGACCACAGCACTGCAGTTGACCATTGGACTGATATCATCCGTACTGTTTTTTATTGCATTGACTCAAAATTAATCTATGATAGATCAGCAAGACATTTCGAAGTTTGAGGAGGAGGTTAAGCCCATAGATATCAAATATTACCTTATCAAATATTCAAGGTATTGGCCGCTTTATTTGATATGCATCATGATCTCACTGACCTTGGTTTTCTTATACCATCGGTACAGTGTGGAGCGGTATGAAGTGAAGGGAAGCATACTCATAAAGAACAACCCATCCCCTGAAGTCCGGATTTTGGACAGGTCGAATATTTTTTCGGGAATGAATAATCTCGAAAATGATATTTTGTTGTTTACTTCTAAAAATCTGGCATCTGAGGCATTGAAAAAGTTGCATTTTGATGTCAGTTATTTTGCTTCGACTACCATCAAAGAAGTAGAGCTTTATGATAAGTCCCCGATTCGAGTAAATGTAGATAGGGATTATAGCCAAGAGGAAAGTGGACCTATGCAATTGACAGTGCTTTCCGAAGAGGAATTCAGTCTGTCCAAGAAAGAAAGTGGCTGGCTGGATTATATTTTTGGAGGTGTCGGCGGGGACTTTGATGATGAAATTCTCGACAAGACTTTCCAGTTTGGAGATACGATCACCACCTCACATTCCAGGTTTACAGTGGAGAAGCTGCGTTCAATGAAAGCAGGGGATAACCTTTCTTTTACAATTCACAATCCGGCAGCTTTGGTAGACCGCTATGCCAATGCGGTTTCTGTGCGTTTACAAAATAATTACGGGTCGGTATTGGTAGTTACCGTGGTGACCACTGTGGTAGAAAAAGGGAGTGACTACGTCAATGCATTGATGGATTCTTATATAGAACATGACCTTAAGGAAAAGAACCTCATGTCCGAAAATACGCTGAAGTTCATCGATGAGCAGATGTTTATTTTAGAGGATTCGCTAAAGGCGGTTGAGCGGAAAATGTTGAGCTTTAAAGTGGACAACAAACTGCTTAATGTAAGCTCTGAGTTTGGCGGAGTTTTGGGAAGAATACACACCTTGGAGGAGCAAATTCAAGAACTGGATTTTGAGTTGGGATATTACAGGTCCTTAAAGAAGTACCTGGATAGTAAATCCGGTGATTTCAGTGGGGTATTGGCTCCTTCAATGATGGGGATCAGTGATGGCCTATTGAACAGTATGACCCAAAGTCTGATAGATATTTCCCTGGAGCGGAGAAAGCTCCTTGCTGCCGTTAAGGAAAACCACCCAGATGTGGAGAAATTGGAGGATCAGATGCAGCGTCTAAGGGAAAACATAGATGAAAATATCAGTAATCTGGTGGCCAATACCGAGGCAAAGAAATTGGAAGCCCAAAGAAAGCTGGCCGAATTGGATGAAGAGTTTTCTGCCCTTCCCCAAACTGAATCCAATTACACCAATATCTTTCGGGAATATAAACTGAGGGAAAACCTTTACAATTATTTGTTGGAGAAGAGGGCCGAAGCAGGTATCGCCAAAGCCTCCAATGTTCCGGATAATTCAGTGGTGGATTACGCCAAGAAGGGCAGCCTTATTTTTCCAAAGAAGTCGCAAAATTATGGGATGGCTTTCGGACTCGGTTTCTTTATCCCCTTAGGCCTGCTATTGCTGTATCAATACTTAAACAATAGGATAGTGGATCAAATCCAACTAAAGAATGCTATCCGTATTCCCTTATTGGGTACCATTGGATTTAGTGACAAAGACACCAATATGTTGGTGGCCGAGTTTCCTAAAGCAGTTGTTTCGGAGTCATTCAGGTCACTGAGGTCTGCTTTGTTCTATATAGAAAGTGAAAAGCGCTGTAAAAGAATCTTGGTCACCTCAAGTGTTTCCGGGGAAGGAAAAACGTTTGTAAGCCTTAATTTGGCCTCGGCCATGGCTCTATGTGGCAAGAAAACCTGTGTCATAGGGATGGACTTAAGAAAACCCCGGATTGCAAATTATGTGGGGATAAGCAATAAAAATGGCCTCTCTACCTATTTGGTTGGAAAGGCCAACCTGGAGGATATTGTCCACCAAACGAAATATGAAAACCTTTATTTTGTGCCTTCTGGCCCTGTTCCACCCAATCCTTCGGAGTTGTTGCTAAAGTCAAAAATGGAGGATTTAATTGCTGCCTTGGAGCAGGATTTTGAGGTCATCATCATGGATACCCCGCCTTTGGCGTTGGTGTCAGAAACGATGGATTTGCTGAGGTTTTCCGATGTCAACTTGTATATCGTAAGGCAGGACTATACCCATAAAAAGTACCTGTTGATGATCAATGACTTATATGCCAATGATCAAATCCGTAATTTCTATTGCGTGTTTAATGGTCTCAAAGCAGGTGGCGATGTGTATGATTTTGGAGGATATAATTATGGGTATGGATACAATTATTCCTACATCCGTAAAAATAATTATACCGGGAATTATTATGAAGATGATTTGAAGACTACTCCAGATGGATGGCTGAGTAAACTGTTGTCCAAATTTAGGGTTTGATCCAGCAGGAGAGGCCATTAATTTTCTTGAAACAGGCTCAAAATAGCATTTGCTTTAAGCAGGCATTCCTCGTATTCGTATTCTGGATCAGCGTCATAGGTAATCGCACTGCCAGCTGCGAAGTACAATTTATTGGTTTCTTGGTCTATGACTATGCTTCTGATGATTACGCTAAAGTCAAAATCCCCCTCATCAGATAGGTAGCCGACGGCACCACTAAACCAGCCCCTTTTGAAGTTTTCATAGTGCTCGATCAGTTCCATGCATTTGATTTTTGGCGCACCGGTCATGCTGCCCATGGGGAATGTGTGGGAAATGATCCTGTCAAAGCTTGCTGTCGGCTTTAAAGTCGATGAAACGGTAGAGATCATCTGTGAAACTTGTCTGAAAGGATAGATCCCGAACAGTTCGTCCACCTTGACGGAGCCTGGGTCGGAAATCCAGGAGAGGTCGTTTCTCATTAAATCGACTATCATCAGGTTTTCTGCCTGTTCCTTTTCACTCTTTTTTAGTTGTTCCATCAGCCTAAGATCTTCTTCCGGTGACGAGCCTCTTTTGATGGTGCCTTTGATGGGTTGGGCAATGATTTTTTTGCCTTTCTTTTTGAGGAACCTTTCTGGTGAAGCGCCGACTAAATAGTGGCTTTTTGCCTTGAAAAAACAGCTAAAGGGCATAGGCGATTTGTCCAGTAATTTCCAATAGGTCTCTATGGGGTCCAGGTAGTCGAAAGCTGCGCTGAAGGCCATGCAGTAATTCATTTCATAGATATCACCCTCTCTAATATGGTCCTGGATATGTCTTACGTTTTGAATGTACTCTTCTTTGGAGGTATGAAACCTAATAGGGTGAACTTTCTGCTGTTGGCTTAATTGTTCGGTTGCAAGAATATGCTGAATGATCTCTGCATGTTTTGGATGGTCAATACAGATGGATTTTTCATTGAAAAACAGGGTGATTTCCGGTAGGAAAAATAGGGTTTCCGGACAACTGACCAAGGAGGGGTTTTTACTATGGAGCCTTTCAAATTTATTTTTGAGGTCGTAGCTGAAGATACCGGATTTAGGGCCGGGATGGGAATCCAAGTCATTCCAGTTTACAGTTGTCGTCCCGGCGTAGAGCATGTGGCTAAAGCCATTATTGGGGTAGGGGATATCGTTAGGATTGAAATAGGAAACATAAGGGAAGTTGTGGCAGGCCCATTGAAGGGTTTTTTTAAGTAAACCGGTTACTAGAGGGTATTCCTTTAGGTGCTCATGATTCATGCTGTAAAATTAGGGGAATGGGCATAAAAAAAGAGGAATTCTAAAGAATTCCTCTTTTACTGAAAGTTTGGTTGATTAATTGGTTTTGATTTCAAAACCTACATTGACTGTATTGTAGATGAATTTGTCTTTAGCCTTATCTACAGCGGTGCTCTCGTCCCCATAAGACAATCCCCAGTCTGTTCTGTCGATGTTAAAGCCAGCCTTGGCTGAAACTTGGCCGTTTTCCACATCAATTGCAGCAGGGAATTTAATGTTTTTAGTAGTCCCTCTCATCGTAAGGTTACCACTGATCCAGTGGGTAGGGCTTTCTACGATCTGCTCGCTAAGGGTATTGGGGGTGTAGTCTGACTCGAACTCTTCTTTGTCCTCGATCTGTGCATCAGAAGCAAAAGGTTCTACGGCTGTCACTTCAAAAGTAGCCTTAGGATGGTTGGCAGCATCGAAAAAGTCAGGAGACTGCAGGTGGCCCTGAAGTTTTCCGTAACTTTCGGAACCTTCTTCCAAGTCGTCAATTTTCAAGGCAGTAATGTCAAAAGTAAAGGTTCCGCTGGTGATATCGGATCCTTTTAAGCTGATTTCCCCGCCTGTCACAGGAATGGTGCCAAAATGTTTTCCCGCAGGTTTGTAGCCTGTCCAGGAAATTTGGCTGGAAGCTGGATCAATAGTCACGGTTTTTCCGGTGGCGGCAGCCACTTCTTGGGCTTCGGTGGTTTCTACGGTTTCACCTTTTTGTCCGCAGGAAGCTACCAATAATGCACCTGCAAGAAAAAGACCAGTTGTTTTGATAATTTTCATAGTTGTTTGATTTAGATAAAATGTATTCAAAATTAATGTATATACATCTAAATTTAAAGTTAGGAAAAAAGGTTCAATATGTTGTTAAAAAAATTAGTTTTGATTGTCAATAAAAGGTTAAGATATCAATAAACTGAACATAAATTATGGCATTGATAAAGAAAATAAATGGCAAAGAGCCGAAAATGGGCAGTGACTGCTGGCTGGCAGACAATGCTACAGTAGTAGGGGATGTAAGCATGGGAGACAATTGCACCGTATGGTTCAATGCTGTCGTAAGGGGAGATGTACATGAAATTAAAATTGGTGACAGGACCAATATTCAAGATGGGGCAGTGATCCATTGCACCTATCAAAAAGCCGGAACATATATAGGCAGCAATGTGTCCATTGCCCATAATGCCATCGTGCATGGATGTACGATTCATGATAATGTGTTGGTCGGAATGGGAGCTGTAGTTATGGATAACGCCGTGGTACACAGTGGTGCCGTGATAGCTGCGGGGGCAGTTGTCTTGGCCGGTACCGTGGTGGAGGCCAACAGCATTTATGCAGGGATGCCTGCTAAGAAGGTAAAAGCTACCGGTCCTGAAATGCTGGAGGTAATTACCCGGACGGCAAACAATTACCCGAAATATGCCACATGGTATCAGGAGGGCTGATTTAGTCAGGGGCCATTTTAGGCGTGAGTTGGCAGCATCTGGCGATAACTTGAAGCCCATTTACGACATAGGAAGTAGAAGATCCTATGATTTTCATGTTTCTACACAGTAAAAGGGAGACGGGCAAAAGTGGAAAAATGCCCGGGTTCTGATCTTTGTTGCCATTGGATAACCATCCGGGTGACTGACCGTTGATGGCCCAGCCATTCATGGACAATAAATAGCCTAAGAGCCAGGGTCTTGTTATGTCGGCCCTGGTATAGGAAAAACTCACTTTCACATTGTTTTGATGGCTGTCTTTTAACACGGTATCCATGACAGGCCAATTTTTTACCATATCCTTATCGGCAAAATTATAAGGGGTCAAATAGGAAGGGTGGTAACTCGTACTTGGGTTATTGACGCTGCTTACTGAGGTAGTGCCGAAAAGCGTATTGGCATTGTGCAGCACCTTGACGATCAATGGAACGGTATCACCATTGCTGGATTCTTCTAAAAACAGGTTCGTTGACTTATTTTTTATCTTTGGATGCTGTCTTATCCGTGCGGTATAAGTTCTCGATACAGCCTTTTCATGTCTGGCTGAAAGTTTTTTTCGGATATCACTTAATGAGGCTTTCATGCTTTCGGGAATTGTAGAAGCAGGATTCCCGCTGATGATTTTAGCTGCCATGTCAAGGGAGAGTTTACGCTCAAGCTCTAATAGGGATTCCCGTTCCCGAGAAAGTAGTAAGTCCTTTTTGTCATTTATTTTTTTTTGAATACTGTTTTTTGCCAATTCCTTATCGTTTTCTTGAAGGGTGTGAAAAGGGCTGACTCTTCTTTCTGAGGCAGAGACCATTTCCAGTGATGAATCTAGCGGCCTGGCACTGAGTATGAGGTCTCCATAAACATCTTCTATGGAGTTGGAACTAGGAGTGAAATTTTTGCTGAACAGTGGGATAGGGTTGACAAGTCTGGAGATGTTTTCCGTAGAGGACATCAAGCCGTTTGGATGATTGGCTGTCCATGGGTTGGCATACTGGGAATCGTCCAGCGTTTCAGGAGGCCAAGAGAATAGAAACTGAATGTTTTTACCTTCTACGCCACCAAAGGAGCCTTGGGAAAATCCTGAGACAAACAGGTTTTCCAGTTTTTTTTGTATCACAGGATCTTCGAATAGGGCCATTTTTAAGCAGTTTTAGATTAGAAAAAAAACTAACATACGGTTCAGCTGAACCGTATGTTAGCCTACTAAAAAATAATTGTTGGACCAATCTGTACATTCCTCTTGGAAAGTACGGGTTACTTTTCCATTGCTGCAGTACTGGATTTCTTTTCAGCAACGGCCGATCCTTTTTGCGGTGGAGCAAATGGAATCAATGTGTTTATCCATCCTATAATCTGAAGACCCGGATTCGAAATGGTGCTTCCGTCAAAAGAGGAATTGAAACTTTTGTCAGTACTTCCTTGGGAGTATGATCCGCTGATGGCAAATGGACCCCAGCCAAAGCTGGCAGAAGTGCTTAACTTACTTTCAACCAATGAAGAGTCCTCATGGGAAAAATCAGCACTTATTTTTAGGTCCCTTACGGCGATAAAACCTGTGGGCAATAGAGGAAAAGGAGTTTCTAAAGACTGATTTTTGGTACCATTGGATAATCCTCCTGGAGCATACTGCTCTCCAAGGTTCCATCCTTTCATGGAGTAAAGCAGATTGTTATACCAGGGCCTGTCAATGGTAACTCTACAGAACTTAAAGGTAACTTTCAGGTTTTGGGTGTCACTGGACATTTGGTGGTGACTGTCTTCCTTGTCAAAGCTGCCTCCTACACTCCAAAGGCCCCAGCCTGCATTTCCTCCAGCGCTCATTTTGGTGAAATCAGAGTGTTCGGAGGTATGGATTTCACTGGAATCGATGGTTACTTCCGTCCAGTCTTCTGCTGCATTTGGTGCAAACCAGTTGGCCGGCATGGCATAAGTAGGGTACCAGGTTTTATTGGGGTCAACGATCCCTGCTCTTCTGTAGGCCTGGAAGGTTTCTCTAGCTTGCTTAAAAGCTACCCCCACTTGGTTGTTGGAAGACTGTGCCAAAACGGCCAGCATATCTTCTACTTTGGTTTGCTGGGCGTTGATCAGGTCTTCGTAAGCGGATTGGACGTTGGACTGATAGGTTGGGCCTATTAAGGCAAACTTTCTCTGGTCTGCTGGTTTTTTCATGTCAAACTGAAAATAGTTTGACATCAATGATACTACAGCATCATTGTAAGCTTTTAGCTTTCTTTTGTAGTTGCTGTAAACGGGAGAATCTACCTTGACCGTGACGGGCTTGCCTTCATCATTATAAGTTGTACCATCTGTATGTAGGAAGTTAAAGGCTTTTTCGTAGGCATCCTTGGCTTTTGGATCTTCAGGTGGTGGAATTACCTGAGCGTTTACAGTGCTTTCATACACTTTTGTCAACGTATTTCCATTGGGGCTGGAAATTGGATTGAGGGACATGAGGTTGTCCGACAGTGTGGAGAAGTTTTCAGTAGAAGCAGGGCTTCCGTCAGGGTTATTGGGCCCCTGTGCATTGGCAAACTGACTAATGTCTATTTGTTGTCCTGGCCAGTTTAAACTTAAATAAGTTTGATCCGCTTGGCTTGTAGAAGGGCCTTGGGTTCCTTCAGGAGGATTGGTATATGCACTAAAAAGCGTGTCATAAATTGCTTGAAGCATTCTTGAATTTTGATCAGACATGACTAAAATGGTTTTTCGTTGAAATTAAAAATGAGTGTACTTTTCCCTCCCCGTTTTGGGGCGGTATTTCCGGAAAATGTAAGGCTAGCTACTAGTGTGATCCCTTAAGGTTCAATACAAAACTGATCAAAAAACAGGTTGGGGAACAGCGTATTATTGCTTGTTTGAAAAATCAGGTATAAACACCTGTATTATGTAGAGATATGTGTTTTTTCTGTAAAATAATGCTTTAAATATCCGTGTTTTTTAGTTTCATAATCCAGGGTAAAGGGAGGGGTGTAGAAAGTCTACTACCGAATATCAATTGTGCAATTAAGAATGCTGAACGGATTACCAAATAACTTAATAACCAATTCCCCTGTAGCCATCCCTGTGCCTTGGTCTTTAATGCACTTCGAAAGGCCGCTTTTGGAAGCTATAAATCAGGTAATAAAGTGCCGGTAAAATTAGCAGACTTCCGAGAAGTAGGGCCATTCCTAAGCTGAAAAGGGTGGATTCCCCTGCTGCGGAATTCTCTAAAGTAAACACGGCATCCTTTGCCAAGATAAAATTGGGGTAATGACTGCCGAGCAATGTCATCAGAATCATGGTGATTTGAAACCCTACGAGGATTCTTGGTGAATAATTTTTCTTTTTATGGAGAAGGTACCAAGTTACCGGCAGAGATAGGGTGGCACCGATAAGGCCTGCAAGACCAAAAGGATGTAGAAAAAGTTCTTTAAAAAGAGGAATTCCTTCAATTTCACCAACAAGGAAAACAATTCCTCCCATTATCACGGTGAGTATATTCATCCGGATGGCTTTTTTTCGGAAAAGATCCCTGTCTTCCCTGGTATTGGCCTCGCCAATGAGGTAAACAGCCGCCAAGAAACCACAGATTACTACGGTGAATACCCCAACACTGAGGGGAAACCATCCCAGCCAAGGGGTTATATACGCACCCACAAAGTCCTCAGCATTGAGATCAATCCTTCCCGAGATGACCGTTCCTGCAAGGATTCCCAAGAACATGGGGGTCATAAAGGAAGAATAAACAAAGATCAGGTTATAGATTTTTTGGAAGTGGTCCTTGACCGCATCATAATGCCTGAAAATGAAGGCCGTTCCTCTGGCGATAATCCCGATCAGCAACAAAGAAAGCGGGATATGCAGGTAAATAGAAGCGGTGGCATATATTCCGGGAAACCCCACAAAGAGGATGACGATGGCGATGATGAGCCACATGTGGTTCGCTTCCCAAATAGGACCTATGGCCTGATAAGTAAGCAGGCGGGTCCGTTCTTTTTGAGATCCTCCGGCAAATAGCTCAATGATACCGGCCCCAAAGTCCGCTCCTCCAAAAAGTAAGTAAAAGAGTAGGGACAGGTATAAAAAGGCAATGACCACGTATAACATAGCTTATTGGTTTAACGGTAATAGAAGATCTTGGTCCTTTTCAAGGTTCTTGATTTGCCTGATTAACAAAATGGAAACAATGGCAGTTAAAGAAAGGTAAATGGCGGAGTAAAGCATAAAGGAATATACAATTCCAGGCATGGGGGTCACGGCATCTTTGGTCTTCATGATGCCATAGAGGATCCATGGCTGACGGCCTACTTCTGTGACAAACCATCCTGCTTCCACAGCAATGAAGCCCAAAGGGGTAATGGCGGCAAGTAAGGCCAGGTACTTGCTGGAATAAATGTAAGGTTTGGATCGCCATAGACCAAATAGCCAGGATGCGCCGATAAGCATCAACAGGGTGCCACAGCCTACCATTATCTGGAAAGCAAAATGAGTAACCATAACAGGTGGATGTTCCTCTTTGGGTATTTGGTCAAGACCGGTAACTTCTGCATTAAAATCACCGTGAGCCAAAAAGCTCAAAGCACCTGGGATTCTGATGGCATAATCCACGGTTTGGTTTTCTTCATCAGGAATGCCGCCAATAATCAAAGGGGCTCCTTTTTCGGTGTGGAAATGGGCCTCCATGGCCGCTAGCTTCGCAGGCTGTCTTTTGGCGACATCTTTGGCAGAGATGTCACCGCTTAAAGGCTGCAGAATAGCCGCTACCGCTCCCATGGTCAGGGCGATTTTCAGCGCGCTTTTGTGAATTTCTGTATTCTTTCCTTTGATCAGCATCCAGGCATGGATGCCCGCCACCGCAAAACCGGTGGCAACAAAGGCTGCTAAAATCATATGCAAGGCTTGGGAGAACCAGGCATCATTAAACATTGCAGCAATGGGGTCGATATTGATGTATTGTCCGTTTACATAATCAAAACCTGCAGGGGAGTTCATCCAAGCATTTGCTGCCACAACCAGTATGCCCGATGCCAGCCCGCTAAGGCCTACCACAACCCCTGTGAACCAATGGAACCAAGGGTTGAATTTCTCCCACCCATAAAGAAAAAAGCCCAGTGCAATGGCTTCAATAAAAAATGCTGTCCCTTCCAGGGAAAAGGGCATGCCGAAAATGGGGCCTGCATGTTTCATGAATTCTGGCCAAAGCAAGCCCAGTTCAAATGACAGCATGGTGCCCGAAACCGCTCCGGTCACAAAGAATATGGCAACCCCTTTGCTCCATGCCTTGGTAAGGATTTTATATTTTTCTTTTCCCGATTTAAGGTATTTGTAATGGGAGATTGCCATCAGGAAAGGCATGATCATGCCGATGCAGGCAAATATGATGTGGAACCCAAGAGATAGTGCCATTTGTGACCTGGCGGCCATTAAATCATCCATACCTTAACTGTTAGAAATCCGTAATACTCAGTTCAATTTACGGTATTTATTCCGTAAAGTTAAAAGGTGATTCGCCTTGGCAGTTCAGCCTCTTCCGGGTTTTTAAGGGGATTTAACCATTGTCAGGACTTTTCTAAGGCGATTGTTGTATTGTCTCTTCGTTTGATTTTGCCGGAAGGGGTTTCTATGAAATTTTCTAAAAAATAAACTTTTTTTGGTCTTTCATATTTTCCCAGGATTTCGGCCATCTCTTCCTGTAGGAGCTGTTCTTGTTGTGGAGATCCGACAGCTTCAATGATTAAAACCACTTCTTCCCCCCACTTTTTACTGGGACGGCTGGAGATAAAATACCTCACTCCTCCCCACTGTTTTTCCATCACAGGGGAGATTTTGGTCTCTAGGATTTCGGGTTGGATTTTAAGCCCTCCAGAGTTAATGGTAAAATCAGCTCTGCCTTTCCATATGAACTGGTTTTCTGAAAGAAGCTCTACGATGTCATTTGTAATCAATGGAGCAAGGGCCATGGGGGCTTCTATGGTCAATTTCTTTTCAGCAGTGGTGCCAATCTTCACGCCAGGAAGACTTTGGTAAATCAGTGGAGGCGCTCCGGTGATCTTGGCCAGTGCAATGTGGGAAACTGTTTCGGTCATCCCATAGGTTTGATAGGCATTGCAGGATAAGTGGGAGATGCTTATTTGCAGCTGTGGGGAAATAGGGGCCCCGCCAATGATCAGGTGGGCTATTTTATTGAGGTTTTCGATTGTCCGGCTGTCCTGTAAAGAATTTTCGACCTGAGCGGGTACCATGGCTACAAAATCAAAATGTTGATCTACCACCAAGTCGGAAAGGGGATTTCCGGTGGGTTCTTTCAGGTATAGGCAGCTGTCCCAAACCATTGCCCTGACAAGCATCATCTTTCCTGCAATCATGGCGGTGTTAAGGCAGCAAAACAAGGATGCGTTGGCCGGGATACCAAAGAACTTTCCCGTTGCCCCTGCGCTGAGAAGCATTTGGTTTCGGGTAACGGAGATGGTTTTGGGTTTTCCAGTGGATCCGGAAGTCTGGAGTTGGAAGTTTTGCCGGTCGTTTAACCAATCTTTGCAGAATGAGAGGGAGTCCTCGAAATAGGGTGGAAAAGCAGGCCAGTGTCCTTCTTTAATCTGCTCAAAAGTAAGTTGATGGTTTTCAATGATGATTAGCCCCATGTCTGCCAATGCTATATTTTAAGCAAAAATAATGATTTTATATTGGGAGAAAAGCGGCTGCTCCATACGTACAAAATCAGGTTCAATCATGCTTTATAGGCTTAAGGCTGTTATCTTGCGGGTAAATCAATAAAAGCATCAAATTATTAGAAATATGGAATGGAAAGTCGTCAAAGAATTTAAGGACATAACGTATAAGAAATGTGATGGAGTGGCCCGTATTGCTTTTAACAGGCCTGAAGTGCGGAATGCTTTTCGCCCTCAAACCACCAGTGAGTTGTTTGAGGCATTTTTAGATGCCCGTGAGGATACTTCCATTGGTGTTGTGCTGCTTTCTGCCGAGGGACCTTCTCCAAAAGACGGTGTATATTCATTTTGTAGTGGAGGCGACCAGAAAGCCAGAGGACATCAAGGATATGTAGGAGATGATGGAATGCACCGTTTGAATATTTTGGAGGTTCAGCGGTTGATTCGTTTTATGCCGAAGGTGGTCATAGCCGTTGTTCCAGGATGGGCAGTAGGAGGAGGGCACAGCCTGCATGTGGTGTGTGATCTGACCTTGGCCAGTAAAGAACACGCCATTTTCAAGCAGACTGATGCTGATGTTACCAGTTTTGACGGTGGTTATGGCTCTGCCTATTTGGCAAAGATGGTGGGACAAAAACGTGCCAGGGAGATATTTTTCCTAGGCCGTAACTATTCCGCCCAGGAGGCATATGAAATGGGGATGGTCAATGCCGTAGTGCCACATGATGAACTCGAAGCTACTGCTTATGAGTGGGCGCAAGAGATTTTGGCAAAGTCACCTACCTCCATCAAAATGTTGAAATATGCTTTTAACCTCACCGATGATGGAATGGTAGGGCAACAGGTGTTTGCTGGAGAGGCTACCCGGCTTACCTATATGACAGAAGAGGCGCAAGAAGGCCGAAACGCTTTCCTTGAAAAGCGAAAGCCGAATTTCAAAGACATCAAATGGATTCCCTAATCCATAAGTTATTCCAAGGCCTGCATTAAAGAATTAATCTTTAGTGCAGGCTTTTTTTTAAAAGAGGGATTACACAGATCTACTTGGCGTAAGACAATTTTACACGGAAGAGAACGCTTTTCTGTGGGACTCTGGGTATTCCGAGAGAAAGTTTTCTGATTAAAAGCTACTGGTACCATAGCTGATGTACCTATTCCCTAATAACCTAGTAGCCAACTAACCATTCCATATCAGATTAAAATCCCGCCTTCAAGTATTCTTTGACACCTTTGAGAATTTCCGTGTTTTTTTTACTGTCAGAATGGATTTCCAGTATTTTAGGATGAATGGAAGGAAGGTAGAAGTCCTGAAGGGCTTCGGATAGCTCTTCCTCGTTTTTTGCATTGAAATGCTCAAACTTAAAGTCTTTGGCTAGGTTTTCGGCCGTGAGGGACTGCTTGGTTTCGAAGAACTCTTCCAGCTCAGGCTGCCTGCTGGGCCCATCAATGATCCTGAAAATACCCCCTGCATGA
Organism: Echinicola sediminis; assembly: GCF_054777495.1. Lineage (NCBI taxonomy): Bacteria > Pseudomonadati > Bacteroidota > Cytophagia > Cytophagales > Cyclobacteriaceae > Echinicola > Echinicola sediminis. Next base: position 64,485 of record NZ_BAAHAP010000008.1, read on the forward strand.
TTGTTGAGCAGGATGATCCTTAGGTTATTATAAGGGTAATTATGCCAGAAAGCATTGCGGTCGTAGAAAAACGCCATATCACCGGTGATGAGGGTGACAAATTCCTTGGTGGTAAAGGTGCAGCCTACTGCCGTTGAGTTGGAACCATCAATACCGCTTGTTCCCCTGTTGCAGATGATTTCCTGCTTTCTCGGTCCCAGAAAGTTGACATAGCGTACGGCCATACTATTGGCCAGATGGAGTTTGGATTTTTCCGGTACCTGCTGCAGGACCAGCTGTAAGGCTTTCCACTCCCCAAAACCTGCCTCTTTCAAAGCCGGAGTTAGTTGCTTTTCCAGTTTTTTGTCGGCTTCATACCAGGCTTTAAAGAAATGTTCCGGGGTTTCTTGAAGGGTTTTGTTCAGAAATTCCAGAAAGGAAATGGGGGAAGCGTACACCTGCTTATTTAAGCTTTGGTAGGTGTCCGGGGTATAGCCATCAGGTTGGACATGCCAATGCTCTGCTCCTGATTTTCTAAGGAACAGTTTCAATGATTTAGATATGATCGATTTTCCAAAACTGATGATCAAATCAGGTGAAAGCGATGCCGGTTCACAAAGAGGCAGAAAGAGATCGTGAAAATTGACGGTGTTTTCTGACTGCATGTTTGAAATGGAATCAGTCACCACAACCGCCTTTTTGCTTTTAGTAAGTTCCTTGATCAGTTGTTGTGTTTTTTCACAGGGAATCTGCTGTCCGGGTACAATCAATATCTTACTGAAGCGATCGAGCGTGTTTTTTAGTTTGACCTGATCCTCCATGCTTAAGGTCCTGGAGCCTATCAGCTGGTCAATAATGGGCAGCGGTTGGGAATAATCGAACTTATCCGTTGTTTCAGGGTAAAAAGGTTCCCGAAACGGAATGTTGAGGTGTACTGGGCCTGATGGATAGGCCATTGAGCTATTGATGGCTTCATTGCAGATCCGGTGGGCATGCCAGGTCTTATCCTTGTGGGAAAAGTCATCTGGAAAACGGAAGTCTTTTTTGATGTGCTGGCCGTAAATCTTTTCCTGTCGGATAGTTTGTCCATCCCATTGATCTATCCATTCAGGTGGCCGGTCTGCAGTGATTAGGATTAAGGGGATCTGCTGGAAATAAGCTTCAGCTACTGCTGGCGCATAATTCAGCGCAGCAGATCCACTGGTGCAGACCAATATAACGGGCTTTTTTAACTGTTGGGCCATGCCCATGGCAATGAATGCCGCTGATCGTTCATCGGATACCGTTCTGCAGTGGAATTCAGGGTGCCTGGCAAAGGCCAAAGTAAGGGGCGCGCACCGTGAGCCAGGGGATAAAATGACGTTTTTGATTCCTTTACGGGCGCAGATGGCCACCAGGTCTATAATCGGTTGGATGGTCAAGGTGTCTTTATTGAATGAATTTTCCGATAATATCACATTTTAAGGAAGTCTCTTCCCATTCTTTTTCTGGGTCGGAGTCTTCGGTTACTCCTGCACCGGCATAGAGAATCACCTCATCGTTTATGAATTGTGCCGTGCGAAGGTTTACATAAATTGAAGTTTGTTCTTCAATATTGACCGGGCCTATAAATCCAGAGAAAAATGACCGGTCAAATGTTTCGTTGTTTTGGATAAAGCCCATGGCTTTTTCTTTGGGTGTGCCGCAGACCGCAGAGGTGGGGTGGAGAAGTTTCAGCATTACGGCCCCCAGTTGCGGGAAGTTGGTGGCTTCCATATCCACCCTGAAGTCGGATCTCAAATGGAGCAGATTCCCCGCTAGCACGGTCTTGGGACCATTCTCCTCATATTCCCTAAGCCGGATCTTTTTAAAATTGTTGACAATGTACCTGGATACCAGTGCCTGCTCCTCAATTTCTTTTTGGGTCCAAGCTGCATTTTTAATGGGATTGTCCCCTTGGGCTTTTTGAGTGCCCGCTAAGGCCATTGTATAGAAATAATTACCTTCTGTCTTGATCAGAACCTCTGGTGTGGCGCCCAGCCAAGTGCCCACACCCGGGATGTGAAAGAAGTTGACAAAGGCATTAGGGTAGTTTTTACAAAGGTTCAGAAAGGTTTGGGTTAGGTCAAAGCCCTCCTTTATGCCGACCTTCTTCAAGCGGGCAGGGACCACTTTGGCCATTTCCCCTTGATTAATAGCTGCAATGCCTCGTTTGACCAGATCAATGAATGCCTCCTTAGGAGTGGAAAGAATATCCTCGTGTTCCTGCTTGTTTTCAAGGTTGCCTCTCAAAAACTCCCGTATTTTCAGTTTTGTCTGAGTAGCATCCAGCTTGTGACTTTTAAAGTCTAGCTCTTCTTTAGGAGAAGGGAGATCCATCTCCAGTTTGAAATAATCACTCGCTTCAAGAAAATAGGCTTTGTTGTCCTCTTCTTGGGCAAAAGTGTGGGCAATAAAACCCTGGGGCAAACTTTCCAGTTCCAGGGCTACTTTTTTGATTTTTTCTGTTTTGTCCAGCACCAATTGGATGGAATTGTTTTTGGGAGATTTCCAAACAGCAATTTGATGGCCACCACAGAGAGCTTCGAAAAGCTTTCTGTCAAGAAATTCTTCTAATGTGGTGGTGGAAAGCGAGGCGGTTGATATATCCATTACTATTTTTTATCCAGGACAGCAATAGTGATCCGGCTGACACAAGTTAACTCTTCGTTTTCATTGAAAACCTTTATTTCCCATACATGGGTTTTCTTTCCCACATGAAGCGGCTTTGCTATCCCTCTGACCTTGCCGGAGCGGGCTGATTTAAGGTGGTTGGCATTTATTTCCAGGCCAACACAGTATTGTTTCTCCGGGTCCACGCAAGCAGTAGCGGCCACACTTCCTAAGGTCTCTGCCAAAACCATGTTAGCACCTCCATGTAAAAGCCCATGGGGCTGCTTGGTCCGGTGATCTACTGGCATGGTCGCTTCCAGGAAGTCTTCTCCTATGGCCGTGAAGCGGATGTCGAGATGCTCAGCCATATTGCCTTTACCTAACTCATTTAGCAATTCTAAGTTTAGGTTTTGGTTAAATATCATGTATTTTGGAATAAAAGCGTTTTCTTTGAAAATTGTTAACAAAAATAAAGAATCTTGAGTACTAAAAAAATTTACCTGGTCAGACATGGCCAGACGGATTATAACCTAAGAGGGGTGGTGCAAGGCAGCGGGATCGATGCTCCCATAAATCAGACGGGCATACAGCAAGCCGAAGCATTTTACGAGGCCCATAAACATATCCAATTCGATAGAATATATTATACCGGCCTGCAGCGTACGCGACAGTCCATAGCGCAGTTTTTGGAAAATGGAACAGTCCACGAGGCTGTGGAGGAATTCAATGAAATAAGTTGGGGCAGATATGAAGGGATTCCGATGACCAAGGAAGAAAATAATTATTATCAAAAAATGCTTCAGAAATGGTCAGAAGGACAATTGGATTTCAGTATTGAAGGAGGAGAGTCCCCTAATAAGGTTTTTGCGAGATTGAAGAAAGGGCTGGAGTATGTGCTTTCCCAAGAAGGAGATACCATACTGATATGCATGCACGGCCGCGCAATGAGGGTCATGCTTAGTTTAATGCTCGATTATGACCTAAGGTTTATGGATATTTTTGATCACCATAATTTAGGGTGTTATGAGCTGACATTGATGGCGGACGGACGATTCAGAATGGACCGTTACAATAATGTCAAGTATTTGAAGCTTAAAGGACTGACTGTATAGATTTGGCTTTTTTCTTATCCAAAGAAGCATAGAAAGTGGAGAGCAGTTCTTGGTAGCTTTCCTTGGATTCGTTCAGATCAATGATCCTAAAAGCAATTTCCTGTAAAGGCTTCCAGGTGGATTTGTTGATTTGAACCATAGTCTGTCCGAACTGGCAAGTGTCAAACTCGCAATCGGGGACTTTTATAAAGAGTACCGCATCGGAGTTACCAGTGTAACTTTTGGTGTCGAATTTCTCATAGAAATTCAACTCTATGTACTCTGTACTAGATTTGAGTTCCTTCAACTCTTTTTTGCTGAAAATTACCAAAAAGGTCTTTTCTTCGGGTTTCTTACAAAACCCCGCAGATACTATTAGGGTGAATAGCGTGGCTAATACAATATGCTTCATTTGAGAAATATAAAAAAATAATCAAGAGTTTTCAAGTGCTTGAGATTCAATTAGTAAAAAAATATTTTAGACTAATCCCTTGGGAGTGTCCTTAAAAAAATAGTGATGAGCTGTGGCTTTGCCGGTGTAAGAGCAAAAAAAAGGCTGTCATTTGGATCATGACAGCCTTTTTGGTTTTATTTTTTGCTTCTGGTGCTTCTTTTTTTCTTTGGAAGTGTTTCGTCTTCGATTTCATCGGCAACGTCCGCTAAAATTCTTCCACAATGCTCACATACAATGATTTTTTTCTTCTCCCTGATGTCAGCTTGTCTTTGAGGTGGCACAATGTTAAAACATCCGCCGCAAGCTCCTCTTTTTACTTCTACTACCGCAAGTCCGTTTTTGGCGTTTCCTCTGATCTTCTTATAAGACTTTAGAATACGGTCTTCGATCTTTTTGGTAGCTTTTTCTCTTTCTGATTTCAGCTTGTTTTCCTCCGTTTCGCTTTCAGAAATGATGGTGTCAAGCTCTTCCTTTTTTGTGTCTAGATCTTTTTTACGATCTTTCAAAATTTCCTGAAGATCATTAAGATCACTGTTCTTCCCTTCTATCCTTGCTTCAGCTTCTCCGATCTTCTTCTTGGAAACCTGGATTTCCAAGTCCTGAAGTTCCAGTTCCTTGGTGATGGCATCGTACTCGCGGTTGTTTCTGACGTTCATCTGCTGCTCCTGGTACTTTTTGATCAGTTTTTCAGACTCTTTGATAGCTTCTTTGTGCTTCTTAATTTCGTCTTCTAAGGCTACGATATCGTTGTTAAATTTGTCTAACCTGGTTTCGTAACCCGCGATTTCGTCTTCTAAGTCTTGAACTTCTTCAGGAAGGGCTCCCCGGATTTTAAAAATGGCATCTAAACGGGAATCTATTTTTTGAAGATTATAAATTGCATCAAGCTTCTGTGCGACTGTACTTTCCATGTACTATATGTAAGTTATGGGATTCGTAATGACTTTTGTCAAATAGAGTGCAATATTACTAAAATTTTGTGATAATATCTCCTTTAACAAATCTTTTGTGTGAATTTCACTCTCGTAATGTCCGATGTCGGTTATAATGAGTTGGTTTTCAGCGTCAAAGAATTCGTGGTATTTTATATCGGATGTGATGAATATATCCGCCTTTGCCGCTTTGGCATTTGCCAGTAGAAATATACCGGCACCGCCACAAACTGCTATCCTTTTGATCGGTTTGTTCAGGAGCTTGGTATGCTTGAGGACACTGAGCCCCATTTTTTCTTTCAAATGTAGGAGAAAAGCATTTTCGTCCATGGCATTTTCCAATTCCCCAACCATGCCCGCTCCGACCTCTTGGTGTTCGTTTGCTACGTGCTGGAGGTAATAGGCAACTTCTTCATAAGGATGGGCTGCTTTTAGCGCGGAAAGAACCTTTCCTTGCAGGTGGGCTGGAAATATCACCTCTACTCTTTTTTCATGGACATATTCTAGTGTGCCCTTGCTCCCAATGGTCGGATTGGCTTTGTCAGAAGGCAGGAAAGTGCCCTCCCCATCTATTTGAAAGCTGCACTTACTGTATTCGCCTATAGCACCTGCCCCTGCGGCATGAAGCGCATCAAGGACTTTTTCAGTGTGCTCTACAGGGATAAAAGTGGTCAGTTTCATCAAAAGGCCTTTTTTGGGCGCTAGGATTTTGGTGTTTATTAATCCGATCTTATCACAGATACGTTTATTGACGCCCGTATGAATATGGTCCAGATTAGTGTGAATGGCGTAAATGGCTATGTCATTTTTGATGGCCTTGAGCACTGTCCTTTCCACATAGTTTTTGCCGGTAAGGCTCTTTAAGCCCTTGAAAACAATGGGGTGATGTGCCACGATCATATTGCATCCTAGTGATAAGGCTTCTTCAACTACCTCTTCCGTGGCATCCAAGGAGCAAAGGATTCCCGAAACTTCAGCATTGGGATCCCCGGTTATTAATTGGGCGTTGTCATAAGATTCTTGATAGGAGGGCGGGGCAATGCTTTCTAAATAAGAAACTACATCTCTAATCAAATTAACCATATATTTGTGTTTACCGTTTGATCCAAAAGTATAAAAAAATAAACAATGCGTCCTCATCAGTTTTTATTGTATCCTTTTTCCTTGTTATATGATGGGATTACCCGTCTGAGGAATAGGATGTTTGACAATGAGGTGAAAAAAAGTGTAGTTTTTGAAATTCCAACCATTGTGGTCGGGAACTTGGCCATGGGGGGGACGGGGAAGACGCCAATGGTAGAACTTTTGGTAGAGTACTTTAAGGAAAGCCATGAAGTGGCGACCTTGAGCCGTGGGTATGGGAGGAAAACCAAAGGCTTTGTCTTGGCCGGAAAAGATACCACTGCTGCCGAAATAGGAGATGAGCCTTACCAGATTTTTTCCAAGTATGGAGAGGAGATCACGGTGGCAGTTGGAGAGCAAAGGATCCTGGCGATTCCTCAGATCATAGCCGAAAGACCGGCTACGGAGATGATACTACTGGATGATGCCTTTCAGCACCGCTATGTGAAGGGTGATTTCAATCTTCTGCTGACCACCTTTCAAAAGCCTTTTTTTAATGATCATGTTGTGCCGCTGGGCACACTCAGAGAGAGTCGGCAGGGAGCTGAACGGGCTGATGTGGTCGTGGTGACCAAAAGTCCGGAGGGGATATCTGAGGAAGAGAGGAAGAGGTATAGGGGAGAAATTCGACAGTATACCAAAAAGAAGTGCCCGGTGTTTTTTGCAGGCTTGAGTTACGGGCTTCCTTATGACATCCGGAGTAAAAAGAAAGGTGAATTTACCAAGGTGATTCTGCTAAGTGGAATTGCCAACGACCACCTGTTAAAGGAGTGGGTGGCCGAAAAGTATGAGTTGTTGGAGACCTTGTCTTACAGCGATCATCATCACTATTCTGTAAAGGACGTGGAAAATATCGTACAGCGGTTTGATTATCATAAAAGTCAAGCGCCTGTATTGCTAACAACCGAAAAAGATGCGGTCAAACTTAAAGCAGACAAATTCCTTAAAAATTTGCAAGAAATTCCGATTTTTGCGTTACCTGTACAGGTAAAAATGGAAGAAAAAGAAAAAAGTGCCCTGTTGGAATCTGTATCCAATGTCATCAGAAACAAAGCCTATCAAAGTGAAAAGTAAGCACCTACTAGTATTAATATTGTTCATGCTGTCTTTTGGCCAGGGGGCTTTTGCGCAGGTGGGGTCGGGGAGGACTTCAGAAAATGAGGAAGAGGAGACCGCTCCGAAAAGAGGGGGGCTGATCGATGATTCAACCAAAATGGTCTATGGTCCGAAAACGTCGCTGTACTTTTATGAGAAAAACCTGCGGTTCAATAGAATGAAGAAAACCCCACTGGATACAGGTTTGACCGGCTTTCATAATTTTGAGCCTGTATTTAGAAGTGGACATAAATACCAGGATTTGGGAAATATCGGCAGTGCCGCCCAGCCTGTCTACTACCAGGTTCCGGGGCTGATCGGGACGACCTCCGGGTTTAACGTTTATGACCTCTACTATCATTCGCCGGACAGCCTCAGGTATTTCGATACCAAATCTCCCTATACCAAATTGGAAGCTTTTTATGGTGGAGGTAATCGGAATATGCTGAATGTGGAGTTTGCCAGGAACGTCACCCCCAAGTGGAACATCGGGTTTAACTTCAATACCATTAGAGCCAGAAAGACCTTGAATCCCAATGCCAGGGATGATAATATGGCAGAGCAGACATCTTATTCTTTGCATACCAACTATCAGTCGGATAACGGGAAGTATTTTCTGTTGGCGAATTTTTCCCGGATGCATCACCGGGTAAATGAGCAGGGCGGGATCATTCCTCCGGAAGTAGACACGACTTCACTGTACTTTGCTTATGAAGATGCCAAAGTATGGCTGAGGAACAGCAGGGCAAAGGACATCAGACAGGACTACCACTTGTACCAGCAGTTTGAGTTACTCAAGGGCTGGCAAGTGTATCATGTTTTTGATAAGAAAAAACAAGGTGTTTCGTTTGTGACAGATCTTAATTCCGGTGATTCAACTTTTTTTAACCAGTTTAGTAAAAATCGCTTTATTGCTGAAGATAGTGTTAAAAACTATCACCATTTTTCTGAGATTCGTAATGAAGCGGGATTTAAGGGAGATTTTGGTCCTGTATATTATAATGCCTATGTGAAGTTTAGGACCGGAAGGATGGATAGCCCAAATTTTGAAGATAAGAATAGTTTCAACGAGGTGTATATCGGAGGAGCGCTGAGAGGGGATATCAATGAAAGATGGTCGTTTGAAGCGGATGGTGAATACCTGATTCCCAGTGGCTATAGGGTTCGTGGGGATTTTATATCTCCTTTTTTGAATGCCAGTTATCTAAAGGCTTCCTATAAGCCTACTTCAATGCAGCAGATGTACCGGGGCAATCTTTACCAATGGACAAATGATTTCTCCAATATAGGGGTGGATCAGATTAAAGGTGAAATCAAAGCTGATTTTGCAAAGGTGTCCATTAGGCCTTCATTAACCCTTAACAGGGTAAACAATTATGTGTATTTCAATGAGTCACAAGAGGCTGAGCAGGCAGACGGGGAAGCGTATATGGTTATTCCCGGTGTAAAAACAAGTTTCAGGTTTTGGAATAAATTGGTGTGGCAAAGTGAAGTGATTTATACGACGATTTCAGGCGATGCAAGTGATAAATTCAGGATTCCGGAATGGTTTGCCCGCAGCAGGATATTCTTTGACGGGCCGATGTTTGACGAAAATTTATTCATCCAGTTTGGGGTGGAAGGTAGGTACCGGAGCGATTACTATGCCGAAGCCTATATGCCCGCCACGCAGCAATACTACCTTCAAAATGACTTTTTGGTAGAGGCTTATCCGGTGGTGGATGCCTTTGTTAATTTGCGGATAAACAGGACCAGGGTGCTGTTTAGGTATAATCATGTAAATAGCGGGATGCTTGATGTGCCCGGTTATTTTGTGAGCCCTTATTTTACAGGGTTAAAAGGATCTTTGGACTTAGGGATCAGTTGGTATTTCTTTGATTGATGTATTTATGAGTTGGGAAGAAAGCACAAAAAATAAAATGTTGAACCTGCAATTGCCTACAGATCCAAGGTGGGTAGACATTGCATCGATGAATCTGGAAGATATTCTGGTGGATCATGCTTACTGTGAACAAAAAGCGGCTTCTTCCTGCATATCATTGATATTGCGGTATCCTGATCTCGATGAGCTGGTGGATGTGTTGACACCTGTAGTAGCAGAGGAGTGGGCCCATTTTGAGCGGGTAATGGAGCAGATAAGGAAAAGGGGCTTTACTTTTGGCAAGCCGAGGAAAGACATGTATGTAGTGAGGCTCAGTGAATTTATCCAAAAAGGAGGAAGCCGTATGGACCAGCTTACAGAATATTTACTCATGAATGCGTTGATAGAGGCCAGGAGTTGTGAGCGATTCAAGTTGCTGTGGAAAAATATTGAGGACAAGGAGCTTCAGCAGTTTTATTACGAGCTTATGGTGTCCGAGGCAGGGCACTATGTGAATTTTATAGAGTTGGCCAAGCACTATCAGGATCCAGAGCAGGTAGATCAACGATGGAAAGAGTGGCTGGCACATGAAGCCCAGGTGCTGAAGGGGCTTGAAGTAAGGGCAGATAGAATGCACTAATGTCATTATGGAATTGCTCGAAAATATTAAAGAATCATTAAGGTCTATACGATCCAATTGGCTCAGGACGATTTTAACCGGGCTGATTATTGCTATTGGGATCACCTCTTTAGTGGGGATGTTGACGGCCATTGACGGGATGAAAGCCCAGATCGAGGAGAGTTTTTCGGGTTTTGGTGCCAATAATTTCGATTTGAGGTCCAAGAATATATCGGGCCAAAGAGTGACCCGTGAAGGCGTGACCGAAAAACAATACCCACCAGTGAACTATAGAGAGGCCCTGGGTTTTAAGGAAGCTTATGCAGAAAGAGGGATTTCTACGGTTTACTGTTCCATTACTGGGTCAGCAGAAGTGAAACGGGGTTCTAAAACTACCAATCCCAATACACGAATTACTGGGGGGGATGAAAATTATTTGTTAATAAATGGATATGATATCAGCTCGGGCAGGAATTTCAGCAATGTGGAAGTGCGATACGGTAATAATGTCTGCATAATAGGCAGTGAAATCAAAGAAACGTTGTTTGAAACGTATGAAAACCCGGTAGGGGATTACATTTCTTTTTTTGGATCTAGGTATACCGTAGTAGGTGTTTTGGAAGAACAGGGTACAGTGGGCGGAGATGCCGGTGCTGACAGAAATATTTTTATCCCGGTTGAAAATGCCTCAAGATTGGACCAAACGGGAAATTTCAGGTATACCATTACGACAGCGCTGTCGGATCCCAGCAAAATGGAATACGAAATGGGGCAGGCTACGGGAATCATGCGCAAGGTCAGGGAAGACCGCATAGGAGAAGAAGACTCTTTTGAAGTGGTCAAGTCAAATAATGTTGGAGAGAGTTTGGAGGAGGTGGCGGGATATCTGAGGATCGGAGGTTTCAGTATAGGCTTCATTACGTTATTGGGTGCCTCAGTAGGTTTGATGAATATCATGCTGGTTTCCGTTACCGAAAGAACAAGGGAAATAGGCATTAGGAAAGCATTGGGGGCTACTCCTAAAAGGATCAGGGAGCAATTTCTGATTGAGGCTATTATAATCTGTGTTATTGGAGGAGTATTTGGTGTTTTTTTAGGTATAGTTATAGGCAATATCGTAGCCAGCCTGGTAGGTCCAGGAGGCTTTTTGATACCTTGGATTTGGATGATACTGGCTTTTGTTGTTTGTGTGTTAGTCGGGCTTATTTCAGGTGTAGTGCCAGCGTTTAAGGCCAGTAGGCTCGATCCCATCGAGGCATTACGCTATGAGTAGATGGCTTAGATGGGGTCGGTTTTTCTCGGGTCCGGACCATATTGATTTTTTCCAAAATCACCTCTTTTTACAGCCAGGTAGATAAATCCGATGAGGTTTACTGGAGGTGGAATCAATAAATATAGGGCGTATTTCCAATCCATTCCGATGTCATGGAGTCGCTTGATGGCCTGGACAAGCAAAAGGACAATGGTGGTGATGAGAATAATGCCGAATATCACCAGCGTCAACCAGTTGTGTGCCCGGATAGATTCGTACATGATCATCAAGCACAATAAGTTGATAAAATAAAAGACAATAAAAAGTAAAAGGTATTTTCTTCTGGTGATTCTTCCGGTAGGCTCTAAGAATGTTTTCATAGCTTTGTAGGTTTAAAGAATGTATATCATTAAACGAGTCAAGCAGAATAATTGTTTGTGAAAAGCCTGTTTTCCGAAATATGCCTCAGTAGTCACTCAGGGCAGGTTGATTTTTCAAGGAAGTAAATGGGACAATAAAAATGCGTCCATAAAGGACGCTTGAAGCTTATCAGTGTTTTTCGTACATGGTTTCGGGTTCCAGTACCTCTACATTGCCTTTGTCATTGATCTCGCTTAACGTGACTTTTTTAATTTCATTGATAAGCAAAGGATCGTATTTGGCAGAAACTCTAATGTAGTTTTCGGTAAATCCATGCATCTTACCGTCTTCCACATCATCTTCAAAAAGAACATCAAACGTTCTCCCTATATTTTCTTCATAGAATTTTCTACGTTTCTTTTCGGAAAGAATACGTAGCATTTTGCTCCGTTCATGCCTGATTTTCATAGGTACTACCCCCTCCATTTCCGTGGCCCTTGTATTGGCCCTCTCGGAATAGGTGAAAACGTGTAAATAAGAGACCGGTAGTTCATTAAGGAAATTGTAAGTTTCCAGGAACAGTTCGTCGGTTTCTCCGGGAAAGCCTACGATGACATCCACACCGATACAGCAATGAGGCATGAGTGACTTGATTTTTGTAACCCTGTCCACATAGAGTTCCCTTAGGTACCTTCTTCCCATTTTTCGAAGAATAGTGTTGCTTCCCGATTGAAGAGGGATATGGAAGTGGGGTACAAACCTCTTGGACTTTGCGGCAAACGTAATGATCTCATTGGTGAGCAGGTTAGGTTCAATCGATGAAATCCTGAACCGTTCAATGCCTTCAATATCGTCGAGTTCTTTGACAAGATCTGCAAACTTTTCCTTTCTCTTGCCGTCCTGAATTCCGAAATCCCCAATATTGACTCCTGTCAACACTACTTCTTTCACATCTGTTTGAGCGATTTCAAGAGCCGACTGCAGGATATTTTCAATAGCATCACTTCTGCTTTTGCCCCTTGCCAAAGGAATGGTGCAGAAAGCACAGCCATAATTACAACCATCCTGGACCTTTAAGAAGGTCCTCGTACGGTCGTGCATGGAATAGGCAGTGTTAAAAGTAGTGGCTTCATGGATTTCGGAAGCAAGCACTTTGGTTTCCTGTTCTTTGGCAAAGCCATCCAGTAATTCAATGAGCCTGAATTTTTCCGCTGCACCCAAGACCGCATCTACCCCTTTTATTTCCGATATCTCCTTTGGCTTGAGTTGGGCATAGCACCCTATGATGGTTACATAGGAGTTGGGAGAGATTTTCTTTGCTTCCTTGACGATCTTTTTACACTTTTTATCTGCATTTTCAGTGACAGAACAGGTGTTGATGATAAAGATGTCCGGGCTATCCTCGAAGCCCACTTTTTTATAGCCCTTTTCTTCAAACTGTCTACTGATGGTAGAAGTCTCGGAATAATTGAGTTTACAGCCTAACGTATAAAATGCTACTTTTTTCACGCCTTTGATGATATTATTCAATGAGTTGCAAATTTAGGGATATTATTCCGGTTTTCAATTTTCCTCAAATAATGTCGATTTTCCGCAAAACAGGGGTTGTTTGTGTCAATTTTCACTGTTTTCGGATCAAATAATGCGTTTTTATTAAAGATTGGCGCAAAAAAATACGATTTTTCTTTTTATTTAACTTTTTTGCTTATCTTCGCTACTGTTTTTAAACCACATTATTAAAACATGGCAACTTTACGACAAAAATCGCTAATGATGGTGCAGTCAAGAGAGAAAGTGTCTTTTGAAGCTCCTTCAAACAAAATTTCTGATTACTTTGGTTCTGAAGTATTCGGTTTGGCCGAAATGAAGGAATCATTGGCTCCTACCGTATATAAAAAGGTAAGTGAAGCAATTGAAAAAGGGACTAAAATAGATTCTTCCAGCGCGGAGGAAGTGGCACAAGCCGCAAAGACTTGGGCCTTGGCCAAGGGAGTAACCCACTACACTCACTGGTTCCAGCCATTGACCGGTTCTACCGCTGAGAAGCACGATACTTTCTTCGATGCACACGGCGGAATCGAAAAATTCAAAGGATCTGCATTGGTTCAGCAAGAGCCTGATGCATCTTCTTTCCCTAATGGAGGCATCAGATCAACCTTCGAAGCGAGAGGTTATACTGCATGGGATCCTAGTTCTCCAATGTTCATTTTCGAGAACACCCTTTGTATCCCTACGATTTTTGTTTCTTACACTGGAGAGGCACTTGATTACAAAACGCCTTTGCTAAAATCAGTGGAAGCTGTAAACTCAGCCGCTGTACAGATCTGCCAGTTGTTTGATAGAAATGTAAAGAAGGTAACACCTTCTCTAGGGGTAGAGCAAGAATACTTTGTCATTGACAAAGCGTTGTATGCTGCGAGACCTGACTTGGTGATGTCTGGAAGAACAGTGTTCGGCCACAACCCAGCAAGAGGTCAGCAGTTGGATGATCATTACTTCGGTTCTATTCCTAGCCGAGTAAAGGCATTCATGAAGCACTTCGAAATCGAAGCTTGGAAGCTTGGTATTCCAGTTTCTACCCGTCACAACGAGGTGGCTCCTGGCCAGTTTGAGGTGGCTCCGGTATTCGAAGAAATCAATAAGGCTACTGATCATAACCAGTTGTTGATGGATATGATGGATAAAGTGGCTGACCTTCATAACCTTAAAGTGTTGTTCCACGAAAAGCCGTTTGCAGGACTTAATGGTAGTGGTAAGCACAATAACTGGTCTTTGATCACCGATACAGGGGTGAACTTGTTCCAGCCAAGTAATTCAGCAAGAGAAAACCTTCAGTTCCTGACTTTCTTGGTAGCTACTATCAAGGCCGTTTATGATAGAGCTGACTTGTTGAGAGCGAGTATCGCTTCTGCTCCAAATGACTTCCGTCTTGGTGCCAACGAAGCTCCTCCTGCGATCATCTCTGTTTTCTTGGGATCTACGTTGACTGGAATCCTTGACGAGCTTGAGAAAAACGGAAACATCAAGATCGAGAAAGGTGACAATATGTACATGAAGTTAGGAATTACCAAAATTCCAGAAATCATATTGGACAACACCGATAGAAACAGAACTTCTCCATTTGCCTTTACCGGTAACAAGTTTGAGTTCAGAGCAGTAGGTTCTTCAGCTAACGTAGCAGGTCCTATGACTGCCTTGAACGTGATCGCAGCAGATACACTTCGTCAGATGTACAAGGATATCCAGGCTGAGATAGAAAAAGGAGAAGAGAAGAAAATTGCTATCGTCAATGTATTGAGGAAATACATTGCTGAAAGTAAAAAGGTTCGTTTCGAAGGTGATGGTTACTCTGAAGCTTGGGAAAAAGAAGCGGCGAAAAGAGGTCTTTCTAACCTGAAGAGCACTCCTTTTGCACTGGATGTTTTGTTGAGCAAGGATACTGTAGATCTTTACGAGAGACATCAGGTACTTAATGAGACAGAAATCCATGCAAGACATGAGATCAGGTTGGAGAACTATATCATGAAAGTTCAAATCGAGTCTCGTGTAATGGGCGACTTGGCACTGAACCATATCATTCCTACCGCTATCCAGTATCAAAACAAGCTGATCGAAAACGCCAATGGTCTGAAAGGACTAGGATTGGATGCTAAAGCAGCTATCCAAACGGTAAGCGAAATCAGCAAACATATCGAATCGTTGAAAGAAAATGTTTCTGCGATGATCGATGCGAGAAGAGAGCTTAATAAGGAAGAAGATATCGCTAAGCGAGCTAAGGGCTATAGCACTGAGGTAAAAGATGCTTACTTCGATAAGATCCGATACTCTGTGGATAAACTGGAGCTGTTTGTAGATGACGAGTTCTGGCCATTGCCGAAATACAGAGAAATGTTGTTCTTGAAATAAGAAACATTTCAATAGTTAGTACCTTAAAAGCCGGGCATTGCCCGGCTTTTTCTATTCATATGGATCGTATTGGTTGAGTTCGGCCAATTCAATAAATAGTTTAGCTACTTTTTGGGTGACATCTTTGAAATATTTTTCACCCTTTTCTTTTGAAGACAATTTGGGGTTTCCTATTCCGGTGTCTTTTGTTACCCGTGACCATTTTCTTTCGGACCAGGCCCATCCTTCTCGGATTCCTTCTACCAACGATTTTCGTTCTTCGCCAAGCCCGGCTTCTTCCAAGGGCAATACTAATTCGGGGAATAAATGTAAAATAAGGCTTGTTTCCATTTCGTCCGCATGATCCCCTTCATTTTGAAAGTAATCGGCTTTGTTAAGTGCTTTGAACCAGTTGCAGCTCGAGAAAAACATGTCAGGATATTTGAGTCCAACTTCTCTTAGGATGGTCTTAAAGTCATTTCCGCCATGGCTATTTAGGATGAGTAGTTTACGGACTTTTTGTCTGTGTAATACGTCGGCTAGATCACTGATGATGGCAAGTTGGGTGCTGGGGTTGAGGTTCATGTCCAGAAAAATGTCGGATTGCCCAGTGTTGACACCAAAAGGTATGGTGGGGAGAATCATTATTTTAGCGCCTTCTTGATAGGCTAAACGTCCTGCTTCATGGGCAATCGCTTCGGCCTCATAGTTGTCCGTGCCATAAGGTAGATGGAAATTGTGGGCCTCAGTGGCTCCCCATGGCAAAATGGCCAGGTCTATGATGGCGTGTTTTAAGTCTTTCCAGTTGGATTCTGCTAATATATATGGTCTCATAAAGGTATGGATGTAGGAAGTGGTTTTTATGTTTGATATATCGCTGCTTGCGTATCGCTAAGTTCTTTGTGGTCACACCATTAATATAAAGAAATCCGATGACTAGCCACAACGCATTGTGATGAAAACTATATATGGCTTGGTAAATGTTTGCGTAATGAATATATCTTTTGTAAAATTTTTATTTATTAAATAAAAGTTGTAATTTTATTTTCGTAAACCTGTTTAAGGTAAAAGGGTAAGATTAAAAGTGCATATGGTCAAGCATCTCTCAATAGTTTCTTTATTATTAATTTATTTTGGAGTCAATTTAAGCCTGTTTGGTCAGGAAGATAACCTGCACCGTCAGTCCAGTGTATATGAAGCACCAACAGATCCTTTGGTAGTTCAAAAACTTGATGAATGGAAAGATCTTAAGTTCGGAATGATTATTCACTGGGGAGTATATGCTGTTCCAGGTATGATAGAGTCCTGGGCGCTTTGTTCTGAAGATTGGATCAGCAGGGACAGTACACGTACTTACAATGATTTCAAGCAATGGTATTGGGGCTTAAAAGATGAGTTTAACCCTGTCAAATTCGATCCTGACCAATGGGCGGATGCTGCCGACGCTGCAGGAATGAAATATTTGGTATTTACGACCAAGCATCATGACGGGTTCAATATGTTTGATACAAAGCAGACGGATTACAAAATCACCAATGGTCCCTTTAAGGATCATCCAAAGGCCAATGTCGCCAAACATGTGTTTGAGGCTTTTAGGAAAAAGGATTTCATGATAGGAGCCTATTTTTCTAAGCCAGACTGGCATTCTCAATATTATTGGTGGTCCAAGTATGCTACGGCTGATCGTAACAATAATTATGATATCCGTAAGAATCCGTGGAGATGGAACAAATTCAAGGAGTTTACTTTCAATCAAATCAGTGAGTTGATGCACGACTATGGTGACATTGATATCCTTTGGTTGGATGGTGGTTGGGTGCGTCCTCTAGAGACGGTCAACGATGAAGTGCGGGCGTGGGGAGCGAGAATACCTGAGTGGAGTCAAGATATTGATATGCCGAAAATCGCGGATATGGCCAGAACAGCACAGCCAGGATTATTGATGGTAGATAGAACGGTACATGGACCATACGAAAACTATCAAACCCCTGAACAAAGGGTTCCAGATCATAAAATAGATGTACCTTGGGAATCATGCATGACTTTAGGGCATGCTTGGGGCTATGTACCTAATCAGAATTATAAGTCAGTTACAAAGGTAGTTCATTCCTTAGTAGAGGTGGTAGCGAAGGGAGGAAGTCTATTGCTTGGAGTGGGGCCGACACCAGAAGGGCTTATTCCGCAAGAAGATGTGGAACGTCTTAAAGGGATAGGAGAGTGGTTGGCAGTGAACGGCGATGCCATCTATGGGACTCGGACAGTGGACTTTTATCAGGATGGGGATGTGTACTTTACCCAAAATAAGGAAGGGGAAGTATATGCCATCAAGCTGATCCAAGAAGGTGAAAGTATCCCAGAAATGGTCAGTTGGTCCTCAGAACAATCCATTAGAGGGAATAAAGTGATGCTTTTAGAGGGGGGTAAAAGACTTAAAGCCATTGAAAAAGAGGGTAAGGTACAGGTAACTATTCCTAAAAGTGTTAGAAACAAAATAGAGAAAAGAGAAGCTATCGTGTTTTCGTTTGAAAACAAATAACTAAAAATATTTATTAGGGTCAAAGCCTGGGGGGAAGGATTCCCTTCGGGCTTTTTTTGTTTCTATTGGCCTGTTTTTTGCGTTAAAAGGCTTTATGGTTAGTAATTTGAATTGCAACTATTATCTTCGTAAACAAAGAAAATTTTTGATATGAAAGGGATTATTCTGGCCGGGGGCTCCGGTACAAGGCTTTATCCGTTGACCATTGCGGTAAGTAAGCAGCTGATGCCGGTTTATGATAAACCGATGATTTATTATCCATTGTCGGTACTGATGATGGCAGGTATTAAAGAGATTTTGATCATAACCACTCCTGAGGATTCAGAAGCATTCCAGAAATTGTTGGGGGATGGGACGCAATTGGGCTGCTCGTTTTCATTTGCCATTCAGCCAAAGCCGGAAGGTTTGGCGCAGGCATTTGTTATCGGAGAAGAGTTTATCGGGGATGATAAGGTGGCTTTGATTCTTGGGGATAATATTTTTTACGGAAGCGGACTTCAGGAGACACTGATGAAGCATACAGATCCCGAGGGAGGGGTGGTCTTCGCTTATCATGTTAACGATCCTCAGCGGTATGGGGTGGTTCAATTTGATAGTGAAAAGAAAGCCATCAGTATTGAAGAAAAACCTGATGAACCAAAATCAAATTTTGCTGTTCCCGGACTTTATTTTTATGACAACAGGGTGGTGGAAATAGCCAAGAAGATCAAACCCAGCCCTAGGGGAGAGCTCGAGATAACGGACGTGAACAATGTTTACCTAGAAGAAGGGGCACTTAGTGTGGGGATTTTGAGTAGGGGGACAGCCTGGTTGGATACGGGTACCCATCAGTCATTGCTTCAAGCGGCTCAATTTGTGGAGGTAATAGAGGAGCGGCAAGGGCTTAAAATCGGCTGTGTGGAAGAAGTTGCGTATAGAAAAGGATTTATCGATAAGGAGCAGTTATTGAAATTGGCCGATAAATTAGGGAAAAGTGGTTATGGAACTTATTTAAAAAGAGTGGTATAAGTGAGTAAATTTTACTCACTTTTATTGTTTCTTCCAAAATGGAATAGGGGATAGGTACCGCTTTACGAAGAACTGTCCCTGAAGCATCATGTCGTTGAATTTATTGAATCCACCATTGCCGTCCAGGTCATCCTTAATCAGTACAATTAAAGAGCCTTCAAAGCCAATGTCCCACAAAGGGTTTAAGGCCATCATGCCGCCCAGTCGAAAGGGAAGATGAAAAGAAGCGCCTGTACTATTTTTCTTAAAGGACTCGTCACTGTTGGCAAAATATTGCGTGCTAGGGATGACTGTTAAACCCAATCCGATTCCACCATAAGCATTGTACTTGGGTCTTTCTATGTGGGATCTAAATGAAGAGAGGTAAATTTCAGGCATTATGTCCAGAGTAAAGGCATTGCCGTCAAATGCATAGGATTGATTGTTGGCGCCCCATTGTAAAGCAATATTGGAAGTGGAAGGGAAATTATGACCGCTTACGCGTTGGTAACCTAATGTCCCTCTAAGGTTGATTCTGTCAGTGATTTTTTTTGCTAAACCTAAATTTATTGCTGGTTGAATTGCGAATTCAAAGGTCTTGTATGGTCCTCCGATGTCAGTGTAAATCATAGAGGGACCGAATGATAAATGGGCAGAATGGGGTCTCGGTATTCCCTCTTTATAAAAATTTTGGGCAAAGCCCGTATTAATAGAAAGAAGTAATAGTGCAAAGCTGAAGTAAAATAATTGCTTAACTGACATAATAGGTGTCGGAACTTAATTAAATTGATAACGAATGTCGGGGGATTTTATTTTCAACTCTCCCTCAAGTATTGTACCAAGCTGTATTATGACAGGTTTAAATATTAGAAAATATGCTTATTAAACAACTCCACCACGTAGCTATTATCTGTTCGGATTATAAACGTTCAAAGGATTTTTATACCGGAGTGTTGGGGCTTGAAATATTGCGAGAGGTTTACAGGGAAGATAGGAAGTCCTATAAATTGGACCTGGGTTTAGCGGGGCAGTACCTTATAGAGTTGTTTTCATTTCCAAGCCCACCAGCAAGGATCAGCAGGCCAGAAGCGTGCGGTTTAAGGCATTTGGCTTTTGCTGTGGATAATTTGGACAAAGCTGTGGAATATATAAAACAAAAGAAGGTGAAGATCGAAGAAATAAGGGTAGATGAATATACGGGGAAACGATTCGTTTTTTTATTCGATCCTGATGATCTGCCCATAGAATTTTACGAAGTATGATCAAAACCACTTTTTGTGTTTGAAATAGGCGATCATTGAAGCGGTTACCAGAATGAAGACGCCCCATAGGATGGGGTAAGCATACTTCCATCCTAATTCGGGCATGGACTGAAAGTTCATGCCATAAACGCCGGCGATGAAGGTGAGCGGGATAAATATCGAGGCCATGACCGTTAGGGTTTTCATGACCTCATTTTGTTTTATGCTTAATTGGGTCATGTAAATTTCAGCAAGATTGCTGAGGGCCTCTCGCTGGAGTTCCAGGCCTTCAAGGATTTCTATGCTATGTTCGTAAACATCGTTGATGTAGGTTAGATTTTTGGTTTTTATCAGCGAATGGTCAGATTTTTTCCAGTTTGCAAGCAACTCGCGAATTGGCCATGTGCTTTTTCGGACGTTGCGCAATGCTTTTCGGTGGTGATATATCGGGGAGAGGCTGATATTGTTTCGATGGCCTATTATACGGTCCTCAAGCTTTTCGATTTCATCGCTGATGAGCTCCAAGATGGTATAGTATTCATCCACAACGGTGTCTACCAGGGTGTAAGTGAAATAGTCGGTGCCTAGTTTTCTCATTCTGCCTTTGGGATTTTCCAGCCTGCTCCTAATATTGTCAAATACATCTTTTGGTGTTTCTTGAAAGGATAAGATGTAATTTGGGCCGAAGAGAATACTCAGGTGTTCTGTGCTTATTTCTTTAATGCCGTTTTTAGAATAGATCATCTTGGTGACCAGAAAAATGTAGTTTTCAAATTCCTCGATCTTAGGCCGCTGGTCGGTATTGATGATATCTTCGATAATCAAAGGATGGATGCCAAAGATTTCAGCTACCTTATTTACTGTGTCAATAGCTGAGGTATTGGAGATGTTGACCCAGATTTTGTTGGTTTGGTTTAGAAATGAGGGGATGTCATCAGGGTTTTTGATATGATGCTTTTCAAAATGGTCCTCCCCAAAGCTGTATAATTCTATCGATGCCTGCAGTTGGTTTGTGGGCGTGGTGTTACCTGTCCTTGACATGTTCAGGTAGTATTTTGAATAATTTCTCAGTGGTAAGAGGTTTTTCTATAAAGCCTTTTACTGAGGGGTATTCTCTGGATTTTTTTCGGTCTTGAAAATCAATTGAGCTGGAAAGCATCAGAATGGTATCTTCTCGATCCACGCATTTTTCCTCGTACTGATTTAAAAAATCCCAACCGTTCATTACTGGCATATTGATGTCCAATAGTATCAAGAGTTTTTTGTCTTTACCCAGGCCGACGATTTTAGAAAGGGCGTTTTCCGCTTCAAGAAACTCATCAACATTAGGGCTCAAGTCCATCTTGCCGATTAACCTTTTGTTGATGAGATTGTTAATGGGATCATCGTCTATTAGAACAATTGAATCAAATAAATACATCAATCGAATCTTAGAATTTCGAGAATTTTATATGCCAAACGAAGGTAAGATACAATTATATTTTATTTAAAAAAAAATATTTTAGTCGCATTTAGTTTTTTGAATAAACAGGAGGGACCTATAGATAACAAATAAAAATGGGCGGGAAACCGCCCATTTTTACGTTTTATTTGAATGTGCTTACATCATGCCGCCCATTCCGCCGCCGCCCATTGGAGGGGCAGCTGCTCCACCTTCTTCTTTTACATCTGCTACTACGCATTCTGTAGTCAGAAGCAAGGCCGCAATAGAGGCTGCATTTTCTAGGGCAAGTCTGGTAACCTTAGTTGGGTCGATTACACCGGCCTCGAACAGGTCTTCAAACTTGTCTGTTCTGGCATTGTAGCCGTAATTGCCTTTGCCTTCTTTAATTTTGTTGATAACCACTGAACCTTCGGCACCTGCGTTGGCTACGATAGATCTCAATGGAGATTCGATGGCTTGTTTAACGATATTGATACCAGTGTCTTGGTCATCGTTTTCGCCTTTAAGACCTTCAAGGGCAGAGGCCGCTCTGATAAGGGCTACACCACCACCTACTACTACTCCTTCTTGAACAGCCGCTCTGGTCGCATGAAGAGCATCATCTACACGATCTTTCTTCTCTTTCATTTCTACTTCAGTAGCAGCACCGATGTAAAGGATAGCTACTCCGCCAGAAAGCTTCGCCAATCTTTCTTGAAGCTTCTCTCTGTCGTAGTCAGAAGTGGTTTTTTCGATTTGGGACTTGATTTCAGAAATTCTTGCTTCGATAGAAGCTTTCTCTCCGGCACCGTTTACGATAGTGGTGTTGTCCTTGTCGATGTTGACTTTTTCGGCAGTTCCCAGGTATTCAACGGTAGCATTTTCAAGCTTATAACCTCTTTCTTCGGAAATCACAGTTCCTCCGGTAAGGATAGCGATGTCTTCCAACATGGCTTTTCTTCTGTCACCGAAACCAGGAGCTTTTACAGCAGCTACTTTCAGGGCACCTCTGATTTTGTTTACTACCAATGTAGCCAATGCTTCACCGTCTACATCTTCAGCAATGATCAAGAGAGGCTTGCCTGACTGAGCAACTGGCTCCAATACAGGAAGCAATTCTTTCATTGAAGAGATCTTCTTGTCGTAGATCAGGATATATGGATTCTCCAATTCCGCTTCCATCTTTTCAGTGTTGGTAGTGAAATATGGAGAAAGGTAACCTCTGTCAAACTGCATACCTTCTACCGTTCTTACTTCGGTTTCAGTACCTTTAGCTTCTTCAACAGTGATAACACCGTCTTTACCTACTTTGTCCATCGCATCAGCGATCATGTTACCGATCTCTTCATCGTTGTTGGCAGAGATGGTACCTACCTGAGCGATTTCTTTAGAAGTAGAGATTTCTTTTGAGTTGGCTCTCAGTTCAGCGATTACAGCTGCTACAGCCTTGTCAATGCCTCTTTTAAGGTCCATAGGGTTAGCGCCGGCAGCAACGTTTTTGATGCCCACGTTGAAAATCGCCTGGGTCAATACTGTGGCAGTAGTGGTACCGTCACCGGCATTGTCAGCAGTCTTGGAAGCTACTTCCTTTACAAGCTGAGCACCCATGTTTTCGATTGGCTCTTCCAGTTCGATCTCCTTAGCTACAGAAACACCATCTTTGGTGATAGTAGGAGCCCCGAATTTTTTGTCGATGATTACATTTCGACCCTTAGGGCCCAAAGTTACTTTTACTGCTTCAGCAAGAGCGTCTACACCTTTTTTTAATTTATCTCTTGCGTCGGTATCGAAAAATAATTCCTTTGCCATTTTAGTTTACTTTTAATGTTTTGATTGAAATAAAACGTTGAAGTTTGTGGTTTTAGAGAATCGCAAAAATGTCAGATTCTCTCATGATCAGGTAGTCGCTGCCTTCTACAGATAGTTCAGTTCCGGCATATTTGCCATAAAGTACAGTGTCACCCACTTTAACGGTAAGAGGTTCATCTTTTTTACCGTTCCCTACAGCTACTACGGTGCCTTTCTGTGGTTTTTCTTTGGCAGTGTCAGGGATGTAAAGTCCAGATGCTGTTTTCTCTTCGGCTGCAGCAGGTTCTACTAGAACTCTGTCGGCAAGCGGTTTGATGTTTACTTTTGACATAATTTTATTGATTTTTTTAGGTTAGTTTTTCTTTGTTTCCTTGTGCCTCTATTACATTTCTTGTGCCAAGTAAATATCGGGAGGATTCCATGACAGAAAGTCTTGAAAAAGTGTCTTGTCCCTGTCACCTGATCAGGGAAAGCATTGTTGAAGCTGTCAAATTTGCTTTTTGAGTTTGGCATATATGTCAGTTTTTTGTTAAATTCTACAAAAGTATATCCCCTATGAAAACATTGTCAGATAATTGGATAGTCGAAGGTTGGATAGATTTCGAGTATAAAAAATACATGCTCTTGGCCTATCTAAAAGAAGTGGAAAAGCATTTTAGCAAGGTCAAACTGTATCCTCCCTTAGGGGATCTCATCCGGCATTATGAAAAACTTCAGGGCTTTGTCAGCCAAAAGGATGTGCTGAAACAAGCATTTCCTAAGCGGATAACCGGCATAGACCATAAAAACGTCGAGTTCAAAAAAACTTCTGTGATGAAGGAGGATGAGCTGATGAAGGAGCTGGACGATATACTTGAGTTTTCCATCCCCCAGATCAAAAAGCAGATAGAGCAGGGGAAAGATATTTATGACTTGGTGGAAAAAAACCTTGAAGTGGAACCAATAGGGCTTTTTCCCATTTATCAGAAAGAGGGCTATGTTTTGTTCTCCTATGAAAAGTCCAACGAGGTATTTATCTATAGCTATCAGGTTAAGCTTTTTGAGAGTAGTGCTGAGAAATTCCGAGGGATTGCCTTTGACTTTTTGGGGACCAAAACCAAATCACTGTCCGATTCTTATGAGCAGATCAAACTGAATCTGGTGAAAAATTATCGACACCTTCCCAATCCTGCCACCTGGAGAGTACATAGTATAAAAAGGCTTCCACTTGAAGAGACCATTGTGCCCATTAGTAAGCGGATGCTGATGAGGATGATCGCATAAAAAAAGCACCCGACTGATGTCCGGGTGCTTTAGGAGTCAATTCTCTTTCTGAAGCAGGGAAGGCTCTTTTTCCGATAGTATGGGAGCCGGTGCAGGTTTTCTATCCTCCTGCTCTGTGTTTAATGCCTTTTCCTTCTCTTGTTGTCTTTTGGCCTCCCTGTTTAGGATGACTTCATCACCGGGTTTGCCAAAAAGGATTTTCCAAGCCTCTTTACGGCTTTCCGCTTTTTTAAGGTCTTTGACAATGTCATACCATTCATGGAAGACCAAGGTCACGGGATTATAGCTGTTTACCGGCTTGGTAATGCCGTAATTTGGTCTGTCTCCCTCAGCCATGAAGGTTCCAAACATCCTGTCCCAAATAATAAAGGTAGACCCATAGTTCTTGTCCAGGTAATGCTCGTCACTGGCATGGTGTACCCTGTGGTGGGAAGGGGTGGTGAATATGAACTCTATCGGGGCAGGTAATTTTTTGATGTATTCGGTGTGGATCCAAAATTGGTAGAGCACAGCGATCTGGTGACATATGAAGAACACAAAGGGATCAAAGCCCAACATCACTACAGGAATGAAGAAAATGAACTTTATGTGCTGTGTCCAGCTCAGCCTGAAAGATACTGAGAAGTTGTATTTCTCGGAATTGTGGTGGGTGACATGGGTGGCCCACCAAAAGCGCTGTTCATGGGCAACTCTATGAGCCCAATAACGGGCAAAATCGATGGCGATAAAGCACAGGATAAAGGACCACCATGTGGGGGCAATTTTCCAGGGAACGATGTTCCAAAAGAACAGAACAGCAGTGAATAAGGCTACTTTTATCAGTGCGCTGATGCCCACATTGATTAATCCAATAGATGAAGCTGCCAGGAAGTCCTTTCCGTCATACGTGTCTCTGTTTTTGTAAATACTCAAACCCCATTCGGCAAAAACCAGTGCAAACATTACTGGTGCAGCCCAAAGGATGATATTTGGCCAGTCCATGGCTCCAATATCCTCTAGACTCTGATAATTTTCAAACATAAGTTATTATTTAGTGTTTTAGTTTAGCAAAAATAAAAAGATACCACATTAAGCTCACAGTACCAAAAATAAAGGCGCTGTTAACATTTATTATGGAAAATATAATCTAAAAAAACAAAAAGCCCATTCTCTGAACGGGCTTTTGTTTATTTTAGTATCTGCTGCTATTATTGATTCTCTGCGCTGTCTGCAGGAAGAGCTTCTGTTTCCTCAGTATTTGGAAGGATGCTTTCACTGTCTCCAAATGCAGGAGCTACCATTTGCTCTTTTGCACTTTCAATGTTAGGTGAAACAAACTCATCAGAACTTCCTCCATTGCTTTCAAGAAAAGCGGAAGTGCCAAGTGAAAGTATCAAAATGGCCAGGGCCAAAACCCAAGTAGACTTTTCAAGAATATTACCTGTCTTGGTCACGCCCATAATTTGGGAAGCACTCCCTCCGAATGCCGCTCCAGCACCACCTTTGGAATTTTGACCTAAAATCACCAATACCATTAGTACGGCCAAAATGATGATGATGCTGATTAATAAAGTAAACATATAGTATTAAATTTAATCTTTCAACTCTTTTATTAAGTCCGCAAAATAAGCCTTTTTCTTTGGAAATTTCAAAATTAATTTCTCATAAATTTCTATGGCCTTGTCTTTTTTCCCCTGTTTAGTCAGCAGCTTGGCGTATGATTCAGAAAGTAGCTTTTCAC